>CAXHHS010000109.1:0-12567 GCA_964015645.1 uncultured bacterium | reverse complement strand
TTCGTTTGCAGAACAGGATAATATTCAAAAGAAATTGCCTGGAACGAATATAAGGTTCTAAGCCTTTTTCCATCCCGAATCAACCGGGATCCATTTGTTTCTTGAAGCGTTTAGATCATTCCAATATTTCAATAATTTCCGCAATCGAATGGCGTTCGCCAAAGCGAACGAAGAGTAAAAACAACCGCAGCAAATAACCGGGGTTTAGAATTATTTTACTGACCTGCACAACATCATTATCCAATTCTGCGATTTTTGCATCTCGTTGTGCTACAGGAGTTGCGGAAAGTTTTTCCGCAATGCGCCAGGCCTGGTCACGGGTAATTTTCATACCGAAGTTTGCTAAGAACTCATCAGACTTGCCGGCAAATTTATCGATATATTTCAGCAACGGCCAAACCTGCGCCAGTTCGTCTTGAACATTGTTAACGAGCGATCCTAATATTTCATTAATCTTATTAAAATCATTTTTTAAATCCGGCAGTTCATCCGGCGCAACGGTTTGAGCGGCAGCAATGCCCAAATCCAGGTCGATATGGGCGTTCATTCCCAACAAGAGATGTTGCAATACAACCGGTCGCCAGCGGTGGATGGCGTCAAATGCGATTTCCCAGGATTTGGTAAGCGGCGTCGAATTTCGATGAGCTGCAAAGGCATCCAAATAACGGTTGGCAAAAATTACATCCAGCCGTTCCATTCGCTCGCCATTTTGAAATTCGCCTTTTTCGATTCCCTCTTTAACCCGGATGGTTACTTTGCGATACAGCGCCGGAAAATATCCCAGGCGGCTTTCATTTGTTTTTGCCCATTCGACAATTTCCGTTAATTGTTCAATAACGCCATCGATAGTTTTTGCTGGCATGGTCTCCTCCACAGGTAATTTTAATAGAACGCCGATTGAACGGATTAGACGGATTAAATGAATTTCATGAAAATAATTGCATTCCGGTGAAACGCGTTAAAATTAATCTTGGCGTCTATTGCCCGTTCCAAATAATACAACCTCCGCGAGATAAAATTGGCCAAAACGTAGAAGTGATTTTTTCTTGCGCGATTTTAGCCGGCAATTTTTGAATTTCCGCATAATTGCTTTTGAAGTGCATCGGAATCAGCAGTTTTGGTTGGTATTGTTTTGCGAAGGCAAAAAAGCCGCCCCAATCGCTTTCCTTTAAACGCGGGTCGCAGGTGTGCATGGCAATATCGATTTTTTCACCCGCTAATGGTTTCAATAATTCCGATACGAATTGAGTCGTTACTGCGGGGGTATTTTTCCAATTCCAACTGGCGTGGTCGCCGGAATGGTAGATGGTTAAACCATCAACTTTAACGACGAAGGCCACGCCAGAATCCGTTGCCAAAAGCGTTTGGATTTGCAAATCCTGAACTGTAGCGGTTTTATTCGCGGCCAAAACGGTTACAAATGTCTTCTTCGCATATCGAGAATCTTTTTGCACAACCTCCGGCGATACGATAAAATGAATCTTCGCAATCGAATTTCGCCAATCCAGCGCCGCCGGATAAAAATGATCGTGATGTTCATGAGAAATAAATACAATCACATTCTGATCTTTAAAGATCGCCGGGTCGATAAATCCATTCGCAAGTTTTTTTTGCTGAGGTTCTCCCTCCGCACCCGGCCAATAATCGAAAATTAACAGGTGATGAGATGTTTTGATAACAAAGCCACTATGGTAAAGATGCCATAAAATGGCGCTGCCATCTTTTATCGGTGTTTGCAGCAGTTTGGATGGCGCTTCGGTTGTTGGTTTTAAAACCGGCGTATCCTGCCCTTTACCCACGCATAGCACTGCCGTTATCATCAATAAAAATAGTAGATTGCGCATAAATTTTATTCCCCCAAAATTACATCTTACTCTCATCGGCGGTGGGGCTGTAAATTGCCGGAACTGTAATATTTCTCAGCCGCATGTACACCCCGGGCCGGGTGCGATAATGGATATTGAATGCGCTTTCAATGTATCAAACGTACCGGTTTTATGCAATTAGAGGAAAAATCAATCGGGAAAACTCATTTAGGTAAAAAATGCGGAAGATATAAAAAAGCAGCGGCAATAAGCAGCAACATTCCATATTTTGTCTGCTTACTGCTGCTACCACTTGCCAACAAGACAACGAGTATAACAATGTGGGGCTACAAAGTAGTGCGTTTCACATTTGTTTATAGGGTTCCAATTTTATGAAGCTAATTACTGCGAAGCAGTTTGAGACCAAAGCCCAGGGGTTGTCGGAACGATGAACCCTGGGTAAAGTATCAAGAACGACCATTCCCCAACGGGGAATTACAAACGCACTGTTCTATAACCTCTTCGAGGTAAATCGATTTAGACATCCCTTATCCCAGGGTTTTCCGGAAACCGAACCGGAAAACCCTGGGCTTTGGTCTATAACGCCTTCGGCGTATAAAACCTAAAACAATTTTGAACTGGCTAAGGATTTGCCGGCGTATTTGAATTGGTAGAACGCTCGCTGAACGGATACGGAAGCCATTCCACTTTCGCATCATTCGTCCGGCCAAAGCGGCGCAAGTCGCCCCAGTGCAGCCCGGTCAAAAAGAGTGAATAGGTGCGCTGCCGGAAAATCTCATCCAAAGCTTCCTGCTGGCTATTTATGGTTACAGCCAGTAAACCGGCATCATCTCTACGGACACCGTTTATCAGGGTTGCTGCTTCGGAAACATTATTCAATCGCGCATTCGCTTCCGCCCTAATCAACGAAAGTTCTGTTTGAGTAAATACCGGGATTGGGTCACCATCACCCGTGTAAATATTTATCCCGTTTAACGTTGCTCCGCCAAAGGCATCCAGCAAATCCGGTGTGGTAAAACGATCTACCCGCGAATCGTTCGCCTCAGCATTCGCGCGAAATGAACCGATTGCTCCAAAATAACCGAGATCAAAAACGATGTTATTCACCGGGTTGGGGTCTAATGTATTATATACCAGTACAGAGGTAGCGCTCGCTGGTACAGCATTCGCGAAACTAAGGGCGTTTTGATATTCGCCGCGCAATAATGATACGCGTGCCTGCATTGCGGAAATTGTGGCAGCGAGATCAAAATCAGTCGCTAAAATTTCGTTGTTAAATTCATCCGATGGCGCAGTGGCAGCGATGTCAGAGGCAGCCTCTTGCAATAGTTGCAAAGCGCTTTGAGTCGCTGCGTTGCGATCTACAAATGGTGGCGTATCGGAAGTAGCGGTTTCGATGGGGATTTGCTGGAAATGCTCGATCAGCGTTGCAAAGGCGATTGCCTTCATCAGTTTTGCCAAAGCGGCCATTCCACTGCGAGTTCCGGCTTCTAATTGCACTTGATCAATGTTCTGCAAAATATCATCGGCGGATTTAACGACCCCATAGTATTTGGTCCAGAGATCGTCTAATTCCGGATTGGTGTCTTCAATTTGCGAATCGGCCCCGGGATCGGGAAAATCCTGGAATTCCCGCGTTAATGAAGGCGTGGCATTGGTATTTCCGATTTCTCCGGAAACCAGCCCGGAGATAAAGATGCCTTCCTCTACCGCGTTACCAAGCCGTCCTTGCATACCAATCGCTACTGCTTTCAAGCCTTCCGCAGTGGTCAACACTTCTTGATCCGTCGGCGCATTGGGATTGTTTACATCCAATTCGCAACCGCTCATTAACGCCAAAAGGGCGATCAAAATGATGCTTATCAATATATGTTTGGTTTTCACTTTTATCCTCCTCTTCTAATAATTAATCGAAACGCCAAAAATCACGCTGCGTGGAATTGGGATGGTTCCGAAACCAAAGCCGCGAACCAGGGTTCTTTGCGAACCGGCATTCGTTTCCGGGTCCCAGCCGAGGTAGTCAGTGATCGTAAACAAGTTGCGGCCAATTAAGCTCAATTGAACATTATTTAATCCTAAATTGCGAATAAAATCCGATCGCAGGGTATAGCGCAGGCTGGCTTCGCGTAATTTTATAAAATCGCCGTCTTCAATATATTCTTCGAAGATGCTGCGACGCGCCTGGAAAAAGCCCGTAGGCACTTCGCCGTTTAACTCGCGTTCATATTCTACACCGGCGCCAAATGCGGGTGTTTCCAATAACCGGCGGTCAAAATTGAATACATCATGCCCCATTATTGCATCGAATTGAACCCGGAAGGAGAGGTTAGAACCAATTGTCACATCATTGATAAACGACCAGAGAAAATCGGGATTGGGATCGCCGATAATTTCCCGCGGACCAATTGCCGGAATGCCGGTGATATTGCCGCTGCTGTTCTCAATCGGGTTTCCATTGCTATCCAAAATATTGCCAGAACCATCCCGCACGTAAGTTGTGCCAAAAAAATGCCCCGGCGCCTGCCCTTCTTCTACCCGGATAATGTTGAAGCTTTCGGGAATAAAAAACGCCCCGCCATCGCTCAACCGATCAATCAAAGGATCATTTGTGGAGAGCGAGACGCTGGTTGTCCAGGTAAAAGACGGTTTGTTAATGTTTCGGGAACGCAATAGGAGTTCCAATCCTTTATTGGAAAGCACCCCGACATTCGCTAACTGCTGTGTAAAGCCGGTGGAAGGTGTTACGGTTTTCGGCAAAATCAAATCTTCAATTTCCTGATCGTAATAGGTTAACTCCAAACCGACTCTACCGGAGAGAAATTCAAAATCTCCGCCGATTTCAAGCTCTTTCATTCGCTCCGGCTTCAGCCCTTCATTTCCCTGAAGCACATCGTTCACGGTCCCGGAACGGCCGCTGTTCGGTTCAAAAATATAATTGGAAAAGCGGTCGAAACTCCCCGCTGGCTGCCCGCCGGAGAAACCGTACGCCCCGCGAAACCGAAACCGGTTGATAGCATTGCCAAAGGAGTTTTTCCAAAAATTTAGTTTGGAAACTTCCAGCGAGGCACTTGTTTTCGGAAATAATTGCTGTCGCTCATCCGCACCAAACGTGGAGGAGGCATCGGAGCGAAGCGAGCCGGTCAGGTAAAGCGTTTCATCAAAAGAAACGGTTTCCTGCACATAAAATCCAATCGAACGACGCTCATCGATTACTTGAGAGCTAAATTGCTCGCTGCCCTGAACGGTATTGGCTAAAAGCGCCAGGTCCACTGCCCGGGCAGTTACAAGGTCGAAATCTTGTTCCTGGTAGTTCATCCCCACGCCAGTAGTTGAACGAATTGTTGGAGAGAGGTTAAAGGAATAATTGATATCCAAATCGGAGTTGATAAGCTGCGCGCGTTGAATGGCCGAAATTGCCAAACCATCGGATAGCGCCGGCGCAGAGGAATTACGTGGTACCAATTGCCGGGCATTTTGGGTGTAGGCATCAAACCCAAAACGGTATTCCAAAGAAAGCCCGCGAAAAGGAACCAGGTTTGCCTTTAAGCCGCCCACAAAACGATCAATTTCCTGCGGTGCACTCCAATTTGCAATCGTTTCCAGGGGGTTGGCAAATAAAAAACCGCGTGGAAAATCACCCGTAGCGGGATCGGCAAACAGGTTAAAATCATTCGGTGTAAAAAAGAAGTTGGTAAGCACGCCAAAAAGGCTGGTTAACCCGGCATTCGGCAGCAGTTGCGAATTGCTGTGAATGTAATTAAAGCTCGTGGAAAGATCTAACCAATCGAACACGGTGCGATCAAGATTTAAACGCACATTTTGTTTTTGGTAATCGGTCGCCTCCACAATTCCTTCCTGGTTTTGAAAAGAGCCGGAGAGGTAAAAACGGGTGCGGGCATCACCCCCGGAAAGCGCCAGCGAAGTATTGTAAGTGACGCCGGTAGTGAAAATATCTTCCTGGTAATCGAATCGTTCTACCGGGTCGCCAGCGGCGTTAACCGGGCTTCGGTTAACTTCCAGGAGGTTTTCCACATCGTCAATGCTAATCGAATTTTTGTAAGTGATTTTCAATTTTCCCGGTTTACCGCGTTTGGTAAAAATCTGCACGACGCCGTCATTTGCGCGCGAGCCGTATAACGCGGCGGCGGCGGCACCTTTCACAATCTCGATCCGCTCAATATCGTTGGGATCGAGGTCGGCGACGCGGTTCGATGTATAGCCACCCAGATCGATCAATTGCGTGGAGCTATTATCGATGATGACGCCATCAACGATATACAACGGCTCCGCACTGCGGCTAATCGTGGACGTACCGCGAATGCGAACACTGGTTCCACCACCGGGCGTACCGGAGGCTTGTTGAACCATTGCGCCGGGCACTTTTCCGGCTAATGCGGCATCAATTTGTAATGCCCCGGAGTTTTCAAACTGGTTAGAATTCACCGTGGCAATACTGTTGCCGAGCGTACCTTTCTCTGCCGATACGGAGTTTCCAGTTACTACTACCTGGTCAAGATTCAGAACATCCTCGCGCAGCTGAAAATCAACGGTTGCCACCCCACTCTGCTGGTCGATTGTTTGAGATTGGGATTTATAACCTAAAAAGCGAACTTCCAGCACCGTCTGCACATCAGGGTTGGGAATTAGCAAATTATAAACCCCGTCGGTATCTGTTGTAGCGCCGAGGATTCGGTCTTTTACAAGAATATCCGCCCCGGGAAGAACGTCTCCCTTTTCATCAGTGACGGTACCTTGCACCGTTAATTGCGCCCACCCGGTTGCGGTAAAACCAAGCAGGAAAAGCATTAAGATGGGTATTCGTAACACGCTTCTCACAGTCCAGACCTCCTTTAAAATGATGGAACTTTGTGAATTATGGGTTACAGATGTTCATTACGAAATTAAATTATCTCGCATGTATGGATATATTCCACCTCTTTTTTGACAAAAGATAATACTAAATTAACTGCTTGTGAGGTGATTTTGGTTATTGGTGGGTAAAAAAGGTGTAATTTGGGAGAAATGTTTAAATTCTATACATTCGGCCATTGTTTAAGAGGAATGATTCCGCAGTGGTGTAAGTGATACTTATGTGGTTCTAATCGCAAGTTGGAAACTCGCGCTACTTTTGTACTGCTTGTAAAATCGCTTTGCTAACCGTTTGGGCGGCAACTTCGCCGATGAGGCTGGCATCCGAAGTTTTTTTTCCGGTGCTGAGCGCAAAGACAATATCGCCATCGAACATGGTGTGTGCCGGGCGAGTAGTACGGGCAATGCCATTTTGCGCCATTTGAGCAACCTTGGTAATTTCTTCTTTGGAAAATTGGGCGTCGGTGGCAACGACAGCAATAGTGGTATTTGCTACTGG
Source organism: uncultured bacterium (assembly GCA_964015645.1). Taxonomy (GTDB): domain Bacteria; phylum Calditrichota; class Calditrichia; order RBG-13-44-9; family J075; genus CAXHHS01. Next base: position 5,373 of record CAXHHS010000109.1, on the reverse strand, counting down.
CGTCATGTTTTCATTACCGGAAAGGCTGTTTAATAAAACCTGGTAAGTATCGGCAAAGCCGCTGCCATCCGGTTGGCGAGCGCCGGCAATTATCTCCCCATTTTCAGGATTGATTATGTCACCAACGGCATTTACAACTACCAGCGCCCCGACACGAACGCCGTTCGGTAATTCCATTGCCGCGCTTGCGATTCCCCCGGGCATAGACTGTTCCGCGCCCAATATTTTACCAACAGTTGCACCGGTTCCTGCGCCAACCAATCCTTCTGCAAATTCCTTTCCGGCGTTTTTGCAGGCTTCGTAGCCCATTTCCACGCTGGGGTAAGCGGGGTTGTGATTTTCCGTTAAATCAAATATAATGGCTGCCGGCACAATGGGAACAACGACACCAGCGGCATTAAACCCGATTTTATGTTCCGAAAGATATCGCATGGCGCCATCGGCAGTGCGCAGCCCAAATGCGCTGCCGCCGCTTAACATAATTGCATGGATTTCGCGAATCAACATTGTTGGTTTAAGCAGCTCCGTTTCCCGGGTTCCCGGCGCAGACCCGCGAACATCGATGCCGGCAACCGCGCCCTGCCTACAAAGCACTGCGGTGCAGCCGGTTTTTTCCTCCGTGTGGGTAGAATGGCCAATTTCGATACCGGAAATGTCAGTGATTTTTAGCATTTGGTTTCCTCGCAAAATGAATTTTGCACTCCTTTTGGTTGTATTTTAAGGAACGAGATGCGATATTTAAAATGAAATCAGAAAAAACGGAGAGCATCGATGAAAGTAATTTTACCAATCGTTTTAGTTTTGATTCTAAATTGGGGATGCGTTGAACAGGAAAAGCCCATACAGTTAACTATAGAAAACTCCGAGGAAATTGTATACGTGCCCGGTGTAATCGATACTTTACCGAAAATTCGCTTTAGCGACGGCCAGGTTTCGCTAAATGATCGCTGTGCCGTTCGCGGTAGAAAATTGAGCAAAAAAATACCGCCGGTATACGTGAATGGTTACCCGGTTGCTTTTTGCTGAGTGCCCTGCCCAAAAGCCTTCGTGCAAGGCGCCGAACCGTATCTGACTCGTTTTGATGTCGAATTACCCTGCGTTGTAAATCCAACCGAAACGGCTGTAATCGATGCTGCCCATAAAAGCCGCATCAATTACGAAGTATACTTTTTCTCTAACGAAGAACATCGTAAGTCTTTTGAAAACAATCCCCTGGATTATTGCGGCATTTTAACCGATCCGGTTACGCAAAAACGATTTACACCGGAGCCGTCATCGCCAGCGCTAATGCAAAACGGAACCAGGTTCATTTTTTCTTCGGACTCGACGATGAATGCTTTCAGAAATAATCCCGAATTTTACTTGCTGCCTGATTATGAAATGGGTTTATAAATAATCCCTTTGCTCTTTTGCCCGTTCATTTGAACTTTAATCGGTTGGCCAAAGCGCAGGTGATGGATATATTCGCCGGATTCATGGTGCGGTTGTTCATTCAACCACTGCCAATCTACAAAACTTTCTTCGCGAAAGTTGCTGATGGTAAAATACCCGATCATAAATGAAGTAATATTTTGAAAAAAATGCGATCCTTGCGAAGGAGTTACATCCAAATCTTTGAAGCCGCTTTCAATAATAACCTTTGCACCGCAAATTTGCTCCCATTTTACCGGAATTCCCAGCCAGGGGTCTAACGATCCCCATCGCCCCACACCGATCAATAAATATGGTCTGTTTTCCTGCAAAAGCTTGCTATTAAAGTGATGCACCTCCTTGGCGGCTTCTCGTGTTTTGGCACGATTAAAATTTTCGAAATCGACGGCCACCACGTCGTATATATTGTCGATCAAACCATTGCCCAGCACCCGGTCGCTTTTACAAACCAGCAAATCCGTTTCAACCTCTTTGATATTTATCTGATCCGACTCCCGGCTAAGCACTAGGGGGCGCATTTGCAATACGCCAAACTCCTTCGGCTGGCCTGGGGGCACGCTCATGTTTACGGCAAACTCAATTTCAATCGGCATTCCCATTCCTTTTCTGCCCAGGTCCAATAATTCTTCTAGAATCTTCGGAACGGGGGAATTGCTATCCTTAAGGATCGGTGCAAATGTTACCAATCGCGTACCCTGGCGAGATAACCCATCATAAATCGCATAATTTTGGTGGGAATAGGTGGAGCCTCCATAAAACAATGTGCCATCTTTCTCTGCAACATCCAGTGGATACGGCTTTAATAAAGTTTCATAAACTTCTACATCTTTTTCCAAAGGAGTGTTAAGATCCAGGGCATAAAATTCCTGCTGGCTGTTTTTTAATGTGTCGTCGATTGTGGTATATTGGGGGCGTTTGGGGTAACGGGGGCTAAATCTTACGGTGTTTCCGCCTTCTACAACAGTTTTTCCCAAACCAAGTGCCATAAATACGATGCCATCGGAGGCCTTTTGCGGAGCGACCGGGTAAAAATTATGCGACCGAGCAACACCGGAAAAATCCGGGTAAAAACGATTTTCATGCGCGATGCCAACCATTTTCTGAATAATAATCGCCATTTTTTCTTCTTCCAGCCGGTAGGCGGTTACCTTCATATAATCTTTAGTGCTTTTGTAAAAGGTAGAAGCATAAACACATTTGATGGCGTTTAATAATTCTTCCAGGCGCACTTTATCGCTGGCATGATTGTTCGGCAGCATGTAGGTTTCGTAAACCCCGGCGAACGGGTGATACTGGGAATCTTCCAAAAGGCTAGAAGAACGAACGGCAAGCCGGTCGCGAACAATTGATAAAAATTGCGCCAATTGCTTTTCAACTTCTTTATCGGTCCATTTCGCTTCTAAAAATTTATGTTCCAATTCTTCATCATTTTGGGCAGAGAGTGCAAAATGTTTTAAATCGTTGTCGTTGATAAATTTATCAAAGACATTGGTTCCTAAAACGATTGCTGATGGAACCACAACATTCATATTTTCGAAACGATTACGAAGCCCGGCGTTGTGAATTAAAAGATTGAGAAAACTAAGGCCACGCGCTTTTCCTCCCAAAGATCCACCGCCAATACGGGCAAAGCTGCTATTGGGATCGAAGGAATCTTTATGAAAATCCGTAATAGCGCCACGATAGCGGGATTTACGAAATTCCTTTAGCGAAGAAATGATAAATTCTCGTAAGGCCGCTATCGATTCGAATTCCGATGCTTTGCGCGGCCGTAGCTGGTGTGCCAGTGTGAATTCCGTACGCGCCTTTAGCCATTTGGAAAAGTGGTTATGGCTGGCATGATATTCAATACTTTCATCCGGTACTTTTCCTAATTCTTTTTCTAAAGTATGTAGATCGTGCGCTCTGCCAACCTCTTTGCTATCTTTTTCGGTGCGAAAAATAAAATCGCCGAATCCAAAATTTTCAAGCATAAAATTGCGAAGATCGTTTAGCAATGTGGGGGATTGTTTCATCAAAAACGAGGCATTAAGAGACCTGGCAGCCTCCTCATATTCCGGGGAGTTGGATTGCAACAGCAACGGAATATCGTGGTGCTGCTTTCGGACATTCCGTGTAAACTCAATGCCAGCCTGGGGGTCTTGTTTTCCATCGTGAATAAAATCAATATCGGAAATAATGCCCAGGATGGAATTTTTATATTTTTCGAAATTGTACCAGGCATCTTCATAGTTAGTACACAATAAAATTTTAGGCCGGGCGCGCATTCTTAAATATTTATCGGAAAGACTTACGCCTTCGGAAATTAACCGCTGCGACTGTTCGAAGATTTCCATGTAAATAATCGGCAGGTAGGTTGAATAAAAGCGGATGTTATCTTCAATTAAAATAATAACTTGCATGCCAACCATGCGCGTATCGTGCTCAATATTCAAACTATCTTCCAGGTGTTTGATGATGCCGATTAAAATGCGAAAGTCTCCCTGCCAAATAAATACCCGGTCGAACAACGCAGCACTATAATGAGATAGCATATCGGGCGTTTCGCGATTTTCATAGGTTAGCAGCACGATGGGAATATTGAGATCGGAATCGCGTACGTTGCGAGCAAATTGGGTAACGGGCATATCCGCGATGTGTGGTGTGGTAATAATCAAATCGAAGCGCCGTTCTTCTTTTGCTAACTCCAGCGCTTCTCTTCCGCTGGACACCCGGGTTAGCTCCGGAGCATCGCTTAAGTTCAGGCCGCGATATTCTTCACGAATCAATTCATAAAGGCGGCCGTCTTCTTCAAACACATACAAATCGTACATACTAGAAACCAGGATAATATCGCGAATTCGATATCGCATCAAATTCTGAAATCCCTGGAAATCAAAAATATCATCAGACCGCATCAAATTGCTGTCGGCCTGGGGAGATAACTGCCGCATTTTTTAAACAACTCCCTGGTCCATCATTGCATCTGCAACTTTCAAAAAACCACCGATATTAGCGCCATTTACATAATTGCCCGGTGTATTAAAACGCTCGGCAGTTTCTTTACAAGTTGTGTGGATGCTATTCATAATCATTTGTAGACGTTTGTCTACTTCTTCTCGGGTCCAGGGCATCCGCATACTGTTCTGAGACATTTCTAACCCGGAAACGGCTACACCGCCGGCGTTTGCAGCTTTACCTGGCCCGTATAAAATTTTGTTTTCCAAAAAGAGTTCCACGCCATCCGATGCTGTTGGCATATTTGCGCCCTCGGAAACAACATAAACACCGTTATTTAACAGGTTTTGGGCATCCTTCGCATTAATCTCATTTTGTGTGGCGCTGGGAAATGCGCATTCCGCTTTGTGGTTCCACAAGGGATTATGATCTAACATCGGGTCTAACGCTGTATATACAGCATTTTTATATTTACCGGTATATTCAGCGATTCTGCCACGCCGAACATTTTTTAGATCCATCACAAAATGCAACTTTTCAATATCGATGCCTTCTTCATCGTAAATATAGCCGGAAGAGTCGGACAGCGTAACAACTTTCGCACCTAATTCGATCAATTTTTCAGTCGTATATTGAGCAACATTTCCACTGCCGGATACCAGGCAGGTTTTACCTTCATACGTTTCGTTTTTAGTTTCCAACATTTCTGCTCCAAAATAGACAGCGCCGTAACCGGTGGCTTCCGGGCGAATTAGCGAACCGCCCCAGTTTAGCCCTTTACCGGTAAGAACCCCGGTAAACTCATTGCGTAATTTTTTGTATTGCCCAAACAGAAACCCGATTTCCCGCGCGCCAACGCCAATATCGCCAGCGGGGACATCTGTGTTTGGCCCAATATGGCGATAAAGCTCGCTCATAAAATTTTGGCAAAATCGCATCACTTCGTTATCGCTTTTTCCTTTAGGGTCAAAATCTGATCCACCCTTTCCACCACACATAGGTAGT
>CAXHHS010000108.1:0-12649 GCA_964015645.1 uncultured bacterium | reverse complement strand
GTGAGCTGCGCCAATTGCAGAAAACCTTACGCCATACCAATCAGCCAGTGATTTATATCCGCGGCCTCGGCGGCATTGGTAAAACCAGCCTCACCGCCAAACTGATCGAGAAATTAGAACAGCAAAACGCCATTGACGGCCGCTTGGTAATCCGCTGCGACCGCATTGAGCCGACCTTTGCAGCGATGGCGCAAAAATTAGGCAGTTTCATCAGCCTGCAAGGCAAAAGCGGCCATGCCGAGGCAGGGCTGGCGCTGCAAGACGGGCGCCATGATATCGATACAAGGATTTCGTTTTTAAACAATGCGATAAAAGAGCAGCGCTACCTGATCGTGTTTGATAATTTTGAATCCTTTTTCTGCGAGAAAACCCCGCAGGTAGGAAAACTTGCTGATCCGGCTTTGGTAGAGTTTTTCCACGCCCTCTTCAGCCAAAACTGGCAGAGTACTTTTTTGTTTACCTGCCGCTACCAGTGGAATTTGTTGCAAGAAGAAAAAGGCCTGGGGCGCTATAAAGGCGGCCTACCGAAAGAGAATGCCCTACTGCTAAACTTAGAAGGCTTGAGCGCAGCGCAAACCCGAATGTTGATGAAAAACCTCCCGGCGTTGGGCCAATTGAGCTTCAGCCAGCAAAACCAGGTTATTCCCCTGCTGTTGGGCCATCCCTACACTATTCATTTGTTCGATGCCTACCTCAAGCAACACAAACTGAAAGCGGTGTTGGCTGATGAAGAAATTACCCGCCGAAGCCACCAGCATATTTTTGAGCAATTGGGAGAATACTTCCTCGATGGCTTGTGGGAGCAGTTAACAGCAGCGGAAAAAGAAACCCTCGCCTTGTTAGCGATCTTCCGCAGCGCTCTGAGCGAGGCCGCCCTGCAGCAATTAGCGCCGGATGTGCAGGCGCGACAATCCCTACTGAATTACTCCCTGTTACAACGCCAAAGTGAGCAAGAAGGAACGGAAATGGCTTACCAGGTACACCCGGTGGTTCGAGGTTATGTAGAAAACAAGATGAATAAAGAAACCCTCCGTCACTACCATTTGCAGGCGGTAAATTTTTGCACAGCTCAGGAAGCGCAGAAAGTGGCCAAATTATATCAATTACCAGAAAGCCATAAACAATGGACGCCAAGATTACTCGCCCAAGTTGCCAGAATGCTCGCCCAACAGGGCCACACTCAACCAGCACTAGCCCTCACCGAAAGCCTCTTAGAAATGCACCACCATCTCTTTGCTGCCGGGGAATTTGAGCAGGCTGATGGTTTGGTGAACGCCCTCTGGCTATTTTTGAATATGATCGGCCGCCGGGAAGCCGCCAAAGCCTTGCTGCGCCAGAGTATTGCTTCACTTGAGGGCTATAAGAAATATCTTGCCAAAGATAATTTAGCTACTTTACTAAGTGAAGAAGGGAAATGGCAAGAGGCATTAACCACCTATCAGGAAAGCATTGATTATTATGAGAGTATAGATGCAAAACAGAATATTGCAGTAGGTCTCAGCCAGCAGGCGCAAATTTACCAGGATCGTGGGGAGTATGAGCGGGCGCTAACATTAGAGCGCCGGGCGTTGAAAATTTTTGAAGATTTAGAGGCTGAAAACAGTATTGTTATTCAATACTACCGCACCGCCCAACTGCTGTTTTTAATGGAACGCTACGAGGAGGCGCTAACCGCCGGCGAAGAGACCCTGGTGAAAGCGCGGGCGATTGGCAATGCCCAATACCAGGCCGCCTGCCTGCACCAACTGGGCGTGACGCTGAACAATCTCAACCGGCCGCAAGAGGCATTTGCCCGCTTTCAGGAGGGTTTGAATATATACGAAAAAACCGGCGGCAACCGTGCCGGGCAAGCGGATACGTTTTTGGAATCGGGAAAACTGCTGCGAGATTCCGGCCAATATGAAGTGGCGATTCAATTCTTTCAAAGGTCGATTGATATTTATATGGAATTGCAAGATCCGGTTAAAGTTGCCATTGCTTTAGAAACCATCGGGGTTGCCTTCGAACAAAAAAGCCATTTTGCGGAAGCCCTGGAAAAATATCAGGAGGCGTTGCGGTTAGCAAAAAAATATAGCAGTCCACAACATATTGCAACTGTCGAGAACCACATCGCCCGGATGCAGGCAAAAATAGCCGGGCGGTAATATTCCTCTAAATTTTGTAGAGTTCAACCCATCTCACTCCTCATACATCTCATAAAGCTCCTGTATCCCATCAGGATACCCGATAATTGTCAACCGGTCATCGGCGTGTAGCAACGTGCGGCCATGCGGTACGATAATATTGCCTTCACGATGGATCAGTGTAATCAAGCAACCTTCCGGAAGTGCTAAGTCGCGAACTTCATGATTAATAAAGACAGCTGTTTTAGAATTTTCTCGCAAAACGAGGGAAATAAAGTGATCATCGCGTAACAGAATCTCTTTTAGCTCCTGCTCGTTTTCCGCATCCAGCCAGCGGTTTAAAAATTTGCGATCTACATGGCTGGCAATCTGCGCCAAAATTCGCAGGTGCTGGCCGGGATCATTGTCCGGGCTGACCAGGAAAAAAATGGCATTGACGGGCTTTTTTTCCGGCTGTTCATCGGAAGTGTGGTTCCCGGGTTTAATTTGCACCGCAGAGTGGGTGCGCACCATTACCATTTCCGGGTGATTGATATTCGGTAAGCGCATGTGAGGTAAAGCAACACCATGGGAGACCGGGGTAGCGCCGATCAGGGTTCCTTGCATAAAGCCCTTTACGAGCGCTTCCTTTTTGCCGGGGAATTGGTTTTCTAATTGTTCCGCTGCCAATTCGACAATCTTTTCGAATTTCATTTTTTCAGATAAATCAATAACGCTGGCACTGGCAACAACGGCATCAAACGGATCCTGATCCCGCAATCCTTTTTCCATTAAAATACCGCGGAGGTCCCGGTCCAGCCCTTCAAACCGTCGTTCGCCCAGGCGAGCAAAAATGTGGTAAATCGCGCCATCGCGAATTACTCTTTTCCGGGCATAATAAAAATACCAGCCGACGCCAACACCAACCAGGCCCACTGTAAACAATATTGGCAGCCAACCCATTTCGGCAATCAACCAAAAGGGAAGAATGATACCAACAATTTGCATCCAGGGGTACAGCGGGGAACGGTAACCGGGATCGTAAGATTCAATATGGCTCTCTCGCATCACGATAACTGCCAGGCAATTTAAAGAGAACAGCAACAGGAGAAAAGCACTGGCCAGTTTGGCTATTTTTATCGGATCGAGCAGAATGAGGCAGATCAGAATTATCCCTACAGTGCTAAAAACAGAATTTCCGGGAGATTGATGCCGGGAGGTCAGTTTGCGGAAAAATCCCGGCAATAGATGGTCCCGGCTCATTGCCAGGGGGTAACGGGATACGCTGAGCACCCCGGCATTGGCAGCAGAAAAAAAAGCCAAAATGGCAGCGATTGACATTAAAATCGCTCCCCAACGGCCAACCAGTATTTCCGCTGCGGTTGCTGCCGGGGTAAGATCATTGTGCAATTGTTCCGGTGGTACTACACTTATCATAATCGTGGTACCGGCAGCATATACCAAAATAGCGGTACCGAGTGCCAGGAACATTGGCAACGGAATATTCTTTTCCGGATCTCTAATTTCTTCGGTAATACCGAAAATTTTGGTTAATCCCACATAACTAACATATACAAAGCCGGCTGTGCCTAAAATAGAATCAAAACCCTTATCAAAAAATCCACTAAAGTTTTGAGGGTTTAACTGTGGAAACCCGTTTCCGAAAAACCATAGTAAGAGCGCTAAAAGCCCGATGACCAGAATGCTTTGGAAAGCCCCGGTTTTTTTAGCGCCAAACAGGTTTAGAATCCCGATTAAAATTGCAAAACCGCAAGCAATCGGCTCAATGGCAATTTCCGGAAAGAACAAGTTGACATAAGCGCCAATTCCAACCAGCGCGAAGGATGATTTTAAAATCAATGCCAGCCAGGTGCCGATTCCACCGATTGTTCCGAAAAGCGGCCCCATACTGCGATCCAAAAAATAGTAAATACCGCCCGCTCGCGGCATAGCGGTAGAAAGTTCCACTTTGCTAAAAAGCGCCGGAAATATTGGCAGGGCAGCAATTAAATAGCTTAGAATAACCGCCGGGCCTGCCTGGGCAGCCGCCAAACCCGGCAGCAGAAAAAATCCCGATGCGATAGTTGCCCCGGTAGCAATTGTATAAATGCTGAAAAAGGAAAGTTCTTTTTTAAGTTGATTGTCCTTTTGAAGAACAGCCATAATGTTCCCAAATAAAATTAAGCCAACTGTAAATGAATAATTATTTAGCGAGGGAAATTACACACAGTGATGAAACATGCTACCAATCCAAACTAATAACCAAACATTCATGTTGAAATTCCCTTTATTGACCGTCTAAATACCCCGAAAGGAAAACCTCGTGTTTTCAGAATCCTTTCTCGCGGGTCACATAATTAACCAGAATTTAGCAACAATATAATCGGATAGTTTTTATTAAAAAGCAAACACTTTGTTTATAATGCTTTATGCTGATATATTTTTATTTTTATTGAGAAAAGATTTGAGTTTTATTTGATGAATTTGAGGATAGTAGAGATTGAAACATCTCCGTTTCTCCCATTCTCCGCTTCCCCGATTCATTTTAATAGTCTAAAAATTTAGATTTGCCAAATAGCCGGAGGATACATGAAAATCGGAAATTATAAAGTGCGAATGGTGGATGCCGGGCGTCTCCGCTTGGATGGCGGGGCGATGTTTGGCGTTGTTCCCAAACCGCTTTGGGAAAAACGCAAACCCGCCGATAAAAAAAACCGAATTGCGATGTCAACCAACCTTTTGTTGATTGAAGATGGCCAGCGAAAAATTTTAGTAGACGCCGGCGTTGGCGATAAGTTTAACGAAAAACTAAACAACATTTACGCGGTAGATCACTCGGAGTTCGATCTTCGGAAGTCATTGAAAAAATTTGACTTATCTCCGGCAGATATTACGGATGTAATTTTAACCCACCTCCATTTTGATCACGTTGGCGGCGCAACCTATCGCGATGAAACCGGAGCGATTCAACCCACGTTTCCTAATGCAAAATACTATATTCAAAGCCGCCAATTTGCCTGGGCAATGCAGCCTTCGGAAAAAGATCGGGCGAGCTTTTTTCAAGAAAATTTTATTCCACTTCAGGAAAACAACCAATTAATTTTACTAGAAGAAGGGGGCGAAATTTTTCCCGGCATTGAGCTTCAGGTGGTTGATGGGCATACAGTCGGCCAGCAAATTGTGTTGATACGCGGAGAAGAACAGAGTTTGCTGTACGCCGCAGATTTAATTCCGACAGCAGCGCACATTTCCATTCCCTGGGTAATGGCCTACGATCTGTATCCTTTAACAACGATTGAGGAAAAAAAACATTATCTAAACTTGGCGGTCGAGCAAAATTGGCTGGTATTCTTCGAGCACGATCCGGAGGTGCATTGCAGTACTATTCAGCAAACCGAAAAGGGATTTGTACTTCAGAATGTTGTTGAGCTTTGATACAGAATCCAGGTGTCAACAATTTAATCCCCAAATCATTATTGCATTCAAATGTATTCTACTGTAAGTTATGTGAAGATCAGCGAACGTAAATTATTAGGAGATGTTTTTATGTCAAAAACGGTTACATTAAGGCTTAATGAAAAAATTTATAATATGTTTCGCAACCATGCAATCAGCGAAAATAGAACCCTGTCAAACTTCATCGAAACTTCAGTTCTTCGGTTTATTGAGCATAATCAATTCGTTGACGAATTTGAAATGACCGAAATAGAGAATAATAAAGAACTGAATGCAAGTTTGAATAGCGCACTTAAAGATGTAAAAGCAAAGAAGGGACGTTTCGTTGACTGAGTACCGTATTTTTGAAACTGCCGAATTCATAAAAAAACTCAGCAAGTTAAATCCGCAAGACAAATCTTTTATCCAAAACAAATTAAATACCTACGTTTATCCCCAACTAAAACAATCCCCCTGGTTTGGGAACAATATCAAAAAATTAAAGGGGTATGATCCCGAAACATGGCGATACCGAATCGGAAAATTCAGGCTATTTTATATTATTGATGATGAAAATCATACTATTTATCTGCTAACGATTGATCATCGGAAAGATGTTTACTGATAAGAAAAATCGGAGGAAATCCCTGCTTCCCCGCGCCCGAGTTTTTTGGCAGCCCAGGCTTTAATATCTTCAAAAATATGATAAATCGTTGGCACTAAAATGAGAGTGATAAAGGTGGCGAAAAGCACTCCGAAGGCCAGCGAAATCGCCATGGGAATAAGAAATTGCGCTTGCAGACTTCTTTCCAACAACAGCGGCGTCAGGCCGGCGAAAGTGGTAAGCGATGTGAGGATAATCGGGCGAAAGCGGGCGGCGCCGGCGTCCCGAATGGCAATCAGTAACGGATTTCCCGCAGCCCTTTCGCGATTGATAAAATCGACCATCACCAGGCTGTCATTCACCACTACACCGGTTAAGGCAACCAGGCCAAAACCGGAGAGGATCGTTAAATCCATTCCCATCAACACATGCCCCCAAATTGCACCGACAAGGCCAAAGGGAATCGCGCTCATCACGATAAATGGCTGCAAATAGGAGCGGAAGGGAATCGCTAACAATATGTAAATCAATAACAAAGCGAATACAAATCCACGCGCCAATCCCCCTAATGTTTCCTGCTGCTCAGCCTGCTCTCCTTCCAGCGTATAATTGATGCCCGGGTATTTTGCCAACAATTCCGGCAATACGCTGTCTGTTATATCAGCTACAATTTCATTGGGATTGGCCTTGCTAATATCAACATCCGCGGTAACGTTTATGGTGCGCTTGCGGTCGGTTCGATTGATGACGGAAAAGCCCTGGCCTTCTGTCACTTCTGCGGCAGCGGAAAACGGAATTTCGCCACCGCCGGGCAGGCGCACACGCATATTTTCCAAATCGCCGAGGGATTTACGCTGACCTTCCGGGTAACGAACCATCACGCGGATGTCGTCACGCCCCCGTTGGATGCGCTGGGCTTCTTCCCCGTAAAACGCCTGGCGAACCTGCCGTGCCAAATCGGAGAGTGTTAATCCCAATGCTTCCGCTTCCGGTTTGATTTTCAACTTGATTTCCTTTTTGCCATCGGAAAACGAATCGGCAATATCAAAAACACCGGGGTATTGGGCGATGCGGTCTTTCAACTCGCCGGAGGCAGCTTGCAGTTCATTATAATCCGCAGAGGCAAGCTGAAAATTAATCGCTTCTCCGGCAGAGAACAGCGATGAGGACAATGTTAGCTCCTCGGCATCGGGAATGATCCCGGTTAATTCCCGCCAACGCCGGGCTAATTCCGGGCTGGGAACGCCGCGAACCTCCGAAGGAAATAGCTGTAAATTCACCTCACCGATATTGCTGCTGGCTGTAGCGGCAGTAACGGCAATCGGCCCCTGGCGCTGGCGAAAGGGCTGCTCCCCCACTGTAGTCATGATATGTTGAATCGCGCCTTCATCATCACCGTTGTATTCTTTTTTTAGCTGTTCCGCGCTTTTTTCCAGGCGCTGCAACGCGGCGGTTGTTGCTTCCACCGTCGTGCCCTGCGGCATCTTTAGCATGGCAACCACGTTATCGGCATCGACATTAGGGAAAAAAACGAATTTTACCCAGCCGGTAATAGCCAGGCTGACCGTGAAGATAAAAGTCGCGATACCGATAGACAGCGATAAATATCGCCAGCGTAACGCATGTTCCAACAAGGGGCGATAGTAATTCTTGATAAAATTTTTCATTCCCGAAGCAAATTTATCCTGAAAATCCCGCCACCATTTTTTGATGCTGCTATTCGGCTCTTTCTCTTGTGAGGGATCAATATGAGAAAGATGCGCCGGTAGAATAAACAATCCCTCTACCAGCGAAAATAGCAGCGTTGAAATCACGATAACCGGGATAACCCACAGAAACTTCCCCATATTTCCTGGCACCGAAAGCAAAGGAGTAAAGGCTGCGACGGTGGTCAAAACTGCAAAAGTAACCGGCACACCCACCTCCTGTGCACCTTTGATGGCAGCTTTTAAGCCGCTTTCGCCGCGTTCAATATGGGTATAAATATTTTCGCCGACGACGATGGCATCATCCACCACAATTCCTAACACCAGGATAAAGGCAAACAGTGAGAGCAGGTTGATGGAAACATCGAATTGAGGAATGGTCCAAAACGCCCCGAAAAACGAAATCACCATGCCAACGGTTACCCACCAGGCCAGGCGTAATTTTAAAAATAAGGCCAGCGATAAAAATACCAGGATAAACCCACTACGACCATTTCGTACCAGCAGCCCCAGGCGGTCTTTTAGAATTTTGGAATCATCCTGCCAGGTGGTTAAATAGATGCCTTCCGGTAATGTTGGTTGGGCTTTGGCAACATACTCCTTGACAGCATCAGCGATTTCCAGGGCACTTTCGTCACCCACGCGAAAAATTTGCACCAGCACCGCCGGCTCGCTATTGAAACGAGCGGCTTGGTCGGTATCGGCAAAACCATCGATAACTGTGGCGACCTGGCCGAGGTATAAACGTGTGCCATCAGGGAAAGAGCGCAGCACGATTCTTTCGAATTCACTTCCGCGATACGCCTGGCCTTTGGTTCGCAGCAAAATCTCACCATCGCTTGCCTTAATGGAACCGCCGGGTAAATCCAAAGAGGACATACGAACCGCCCGGGCAACTTCATCAAAGGTGAGGCCGTAGCCGCGTAACGCTTCTTCCGAAACTTCGATGGAGATTTCGTACGGCCGGGCAGCGGCTAATTCCACCTGGCTGATTTCGGGGAGATCGATTACTTCCTCGCGCACGCGTTCGCCAATTATTTTGAGCGTTTTTTCATCTGCCTGGCTGGAGATGGCAATATTAATCACCTGCCGGCGAATGAGAACTTCCTGGATAATCGGTTTTTCGGTTTCCTGGGGAAAGGTGGTAATGGCATCGACACGGGATTTTACATCATCAAGAAGTTTCCGGGAATCGAACCCTGGTTGAACTTCGACCAATACGGTTCCGGCGCCTTCTGCTGCGGTGGCGGTAATTTTCTGAATGCCTTCCAAATCTTGTATCGCTTCTTCGATTCGCAAACAGACGCCCTCTTCCGTTTCCTCCGGTGCTGCGCCCAAATACGGCACGCTAACGGAAATCATGTCCGATGAAAACTCCGGAAACACTTCCAATTTAATTTGTGATAAAGACAGGGTTCCCGCCACCAAAATGATGACCATCAATAAATTGGCAGCAACCCTATTTTCTGCAAACCAGGCGATTGCTCGGTTCATGTTTTTTCCTCAGTGTTGGTTGTCAGTTGTTCGTTGTTTGATTGCAAAAGGCATAGCGCAAAAAGCGTGAATTCCACTTGCCTACTGCCGACTGCCTAATTGCCCATTTTTCTCAACCGGTCGAACTGCCATGCCATCAACAACCGTTTGTAAAGGCGAAATACAAACTTGCTCCCCGGATTCGATACCGGATTGGATATAGGCAGTCTCGGCGTTGAGGCGAAGCAAACTAACATCTCGAAAGTGAAGGCGATCTTCGCCATCAACGACCAGAATACGGTTATCGTCGCGTAATGCGGAGCGGGGAATTATGGTAACATCATGAATAGTTTTCCCGATAATCTCGGCGTCAACAAATAGGCCGACGGTTAATGGCGGGCGGCGGGCGCCCTCGCTTTTCCCATAGGGATTTTCCACCCGTGCAACTACGTGAATCATACGGCTGCGGGCGTCAATTTCACCTTCGATCCGATGGATGTAGCCTTCCCACTCATGCGTTTTTCCGGCGAAACTGGCACGTAAAATAACTTGCGAATCTTTCTCATTGGTTTTTTTGCCACGAAAATCATACGGAATATTTAGATATGACAATGACTCATTGGGAAGCGGCAGGCGCACCTCGGCATAATCAACCGCATAAACGACAGCGATAGGGCTGCCAGGGGTTACAAATTGACCGACATCGACATTTTTTGTTCGTACTCTCCCGGCGAACGGCGCTCGTACATTGGTGCGTTCCAGATTGACCTGGGCCAATTCCAGGCTGGCTTTAGCCGCTGCCAGGGCGGCTTTGGCTTCGGCCAACTGCGGCTCGCGAGTCACCAGGGAGGAGGTTGGCGGTTTGTCTCCGTTAAGGCTCTTCCATTCTTCGATGGCCAATGCGGCTTGCTCTTCTTCCAATTTAATGCGCAATTCCGCCTGGGCAACCTGGTAATTTGCCTGGGTTACGGCCAGATTATAATCGGTTTTATCGATGGATACCAAAATGTCGCCGGTTTCGAAAAAACCACCGGAGACAAATGCCGGCGATACCGAAATTACCCGCCCGGAAACCTGGGCAACCAGGGCACTCTCCGTTCGTGGAACCACGCTGCCTTGCGATTTGACGGTCATGGTAACTTCTTGCTTACGCACTTCCATTACCCGCACGGTTTTCGGGGGAATTTCCGGCGCTTTGGTCTCCACTTCCGGGCGAGAAATCGCCAGCACAAATGCACCGATGATGCCCAGGGCGATGACGCCGATGGGTAGGATGACTTTTAGTCTCTTGTTCATCTTTGTACTCCTATTTCTGCTGAATCGAATAAAAATCACCGGTTCTCCCATTCTCCGGTTCCTCGATTCATCTTTTATGAAATATCAGTTTTTTATTTCTCATTTACTTCATTCATTCTCAACATCTGCTGGATATTCAAATCCTCCGCCAAGCGCAAGATAAAGATCGATTCGCGCATCCAGTCGCTCGCGGCGTACTGCCAGCAAGTTGCTCTCGCTCTCGTAAGCGGAGCGTTGCGATTCTAGCATAGTGATAAAATCAGTTAACCCGCGAGCGTATTGGTCTTCCGCTAAATTTCGGGCAGCGAGGGATTGTTCAGTAGCATCTTCCAAATTAGCTTGGCGCTGGCTGAGGAATTGTTCATTCGAAAGCGCGCTTTCAACTTCTGCAAACGCGTTTAATGCTGCCAGGCCGTATTGTGCGAGGGCAATATCTGCCCGGGCTTTGCTTAAATCTACATTCGCGCGCAGCCTGCCGCCCTGGAATAGCGGTTGCAAGATGTTGCCGACAACACTCCAAACGCTGAAATCACCATCCACCAAATCACTCAATTGATTGCTGGAAGTACCCCCGGATGCAGTTAAACTAAGCCGGGGGTACAACGCTGCTTTGGCACTTTTGATATTGGCATAGCTACCGGCCAGACGACGCTCTGCGGCAACTAAATCCGGGCGGCGAGAGATGAGTACCGCCGGCAGCCCCGCAGGCACGCTTTCTGTTATGACGGGCAAATCCCCGGCATGATCGAGCGTGGCAGAGGGATAGCGCCCGATCAAAATTTCAAGCTGGCGTAGCGTGTTGTCGTAAACGGATTTTCTCAGGTTAAGAATCGCCCGGGATTGCGCCAGGTTGGATAACGATAGCCGGTAGTCGAGCGAACCGGTTACACCGGATTCGTAACGACGGCGAACCTGGTTGTTGGAGGTTTCCAAATTATCAACCGTGGCTTGCGCTAATTCCACCTGGCGTTTAGCTTCTACAGCGGCAAACCAGGCTTTGCACACTTGCGCTGCGAGGGAAAGCTGCGCACCGCGATAATCGGCTGTAACCGCCTGTACTTCCGCCAGGGCAGCGGATTTTTGATTACGGATTCTTCCCCAAAGGTCGAGTTCCCAACTCAAATTTATCGAAATACCGTATGCGGTAGAAGTACTAGTAAGAACGCCATCATTAAAACCAGGGAGAGAGGGAGCGCCATCATTAGAAGAAGTGATTGGCAGGCCGATAAAGTTTTGCTTCCGCCGTGAGCCATCACCGCTCAAACTAAGTTGCGGGTAAAGGTCGGCGCCGGAAATTTTTGCCTGGGCAAAGGCGGCTCTCACATTGGCGCCGGCAATCTGCAAGTTGTAATTGTTATCAAAAGCCTCGCTTAAAACCGCTTCTAATTTATCATCCTGAAATCCTTTCCACCAGAGCGTATCAGTATCGCCGGAATCCATCGTGATTGCACTCCAGCTTTCAGGAACTTCGATTTCTAAAGCCCCATCCTGTTGTTTCGGAGCGGAGGCACAGGCAGTCAGAAGCATTAACACGGCTGCCAGATAAAAAAACCATTTCATTTATTGTCTCCGTTATTTGTTGAATTCACAACCGGTGCGCGAAAACCGGCGGCTAAAAAGGGAATCATTTTTTGTAAAATTTCTTCGATACCCGGCGAGCCGTTTTTACTATCGAGCATATCCTCGATTTCCGGTTTATGGGTCATCGACATGAACATAGCGCCAACCATAAAAACAAACCGCCAAATCAACTCCTGGTTTGATAAGTGGGGAAGTGCGATTTTTAATGCAGCGACAAAACGCTGCATTACATTTTGAAATTGTCCTAAAATCATTTCGCGAATTTCTAATGATTCCGAGTGCACTCTCGCCATCAATTTCAATATATATTGATGGCGTTTCTCGTCTTTCAGGCTGATGCGCAAGGCAGGTTCTACGAATGCTTCGATGATTTTTTCCAGGGTGTGGGAGGAATTATTATTTGTGGCAATTATTTCCTCTAATCGCTGCAACCGCTCGATGTTTACCGGCTC
>CAXHHS010000107.1:0-12662 GCA_964015645.1 uncultured bacterium | reverse complement strand
CCACCCTGAATAATGTGTATGATGATATTCGCTCCACATTTGAAATGGAAAAGATACCGCTGTTTGGGCAAGGAAAAGACGGCAGCCGCCATGTCATTATGAATCGCTTTAAATCGATAGAACATTCGTTCCTGTTGGGAACCGATAGTTTTTGGGAAGGCGTGGATGTGCCCGGAAAAGCGCTGGAAATTGTGCTGTTGACTAAATTGCCGTTCGATGTCCCCTCTGAGCCGGTTATTCAGGCAAAATCCGAGTTAATCAAAAAGCAGGGCGGAAACCCGTTTATGGAATATTCCATGCCGGAAGCAGTTATCAAATTCCGCCAGGGGTTCGGGCGGTTGATCCGCAGCCATCAAGATTACGGAGCAGTTATCGTTTTGGATAATCGAGTGGTCAAAAAGCTGTATGGGCGAATATTCTTACAATCATTGCCGGTAGAACCTGCTTTTTCAGCGAATGAAGATGAGTTTTGGGAAGCATTGGGGCAGTGGTTCTGAATCGTGGTGCGTGGATACGTGTTCCGTAACCTTAGAAGAGTTATGCCACTTGTACGGATGGATTAGAGAAGGTACATGATGGCAGTAAAGATGAGATAGCCAAATAGCATTGGTTGATAAATTTTGTTGCGGTAGATAGTGGTGAGGATCGAATGATTCCTGCTTATCGCGAGTTATATGCTTTGAAACATCCAGAAGATCAAAAGTGACTATCATCTTGAAGTTGTTTGCCTACAATGCTATCAAGCTCTGAAAAACTTTAACACGATTTTCTGGATTACCATGAGTATGATTTACTATCGCTTTGATAAATGGCGAATACAATTATTAACACCAGCCGATATCAAAGTCTGCTACCAGGAAAAATGGTGAGAGTATAAAGGCTTTATCTATCACAAAATTACGCGGGTGATTGCCGATATATTGGCGAAAATACAATTCAAAACCATATCGATTTTTCAAGAAAATCAGAACAACAGACAACTGGCGTTTGAGTTTACTTAAAAATAGGGGATACCCAGAATCTTTTTTTCTCCCTATGGAATTTCTTCACTGAATTTTGTAATATTTCAGCTTTGATAAATTTCAAGAGACACACGCATCAACAATAGGAAATGTTATGACAGAATTGAAACGCTCATCCGGATTACTTTTGCACCCAACCTCGCTGCCCGGCCCTTACGGAATTGGTGATATTGGCGAAGCAGCGTATCGATGGGTCGATTTTTTAGTAAGAGCAAAGCAGCGAATCTGGCAAATTTTACCGCTTGGGCCTACCGGTTATGGTGATTCTCCTTATCAAACATCATCGGTATTTGCCGGAAATCCGCTGTTAATTGATGTTGCTCGCCTGGCTCGTGAGGAGTTTATCACAAATGAAGCGCTGATAAACGCGCCTTCATTTTCGGAAGGCCGGGTCAATTTCGAAACCGTTATTAACTGGAAATTGCCCCTATTATTAGAAGCTGCTAATAATTTTTTGCAAAAGGCCGGGGGGGAGGAGAAAAACGCATATCAAGATTTTTGCAACCGCAACAACGGTCGCTGGCTGCATGGGTTCGCATTTTTCATGGCCTTAAAAAACCACTTTGGCGGAGGCGCCTGGAGCGATTGGCCGGCTGAGTTAAAACTGCGAAATTACGAAGCGCTACAGTCACATGAAAACCAGCTAAAACATGAAATCGAATTGTATAAAGTTCTTCAATATCTCTTTTATAAACAATGGTTTGACCTTAAGCATTATGCAAATGAAAATGGCATTCAAATTATGGGCGATATTCCGATTTACACCAGCTACGACAGCGCAGAAGTTTGGGCAAACCAGGATTATTTTCATCTCGATACTGATGGCAACCCGGAAGTCGTGGCAGGTGTTCCACCGGATTTGTTTAGCAAAACCGGGCAGCTTTGGGGAAACCCTCTTTATCGTTGGGAGGTGCTGGCAAAAGATGGATTCCGTTGGTGGATTGAACGGGTAGAGATGAATTTGCAATGTGTTGACCTGGTTCGTTTGGATCACTTTCGCGGCTTTGAAGGATATTATGCAGTGCCCTTCGGCGATCCTACAGCGGAACATGGTGAATGGAATACAGGGCCGGGTAGTGCCTTCTTTGATAAATTGATTGAAAGATTAGGGGATATTCCTTTTATCGCCGAAAATTTAGGGTTTATTACCCCGGAAGTTGAAGCGTTGCGAGAAAAATACAACTATCCCGGCATGAAGATCCTCCAATTCGCTTTCGACAGCGGGCCGGAAAATGATTTTTTACTTCACCATCACGATAAAAATTGTGTCGTTTACACCGGCAGCCACGATAATGATACAACCAGCGGGTGGTTTCAGAAAGCGTCAGAGGATGAGAAGGATTATTTGATTAAATACCTGGGCAGGCAGCCGGAAGATATTGCCTGGGAATTAATTCGCCTTGCCTTTGCCTCTCCCGCTGTTTTAGCGATTATCCCAATGCAAGATGTGCTCGGCCTTGATAGCAGTGCGCGAATGAATATGCCAGGAAATCCCAGCGGAAACTGGAGCTGGCGT
Organism: uncultured bacterium; assembly: GCA_964015645.1. Lineage (GTDB taxonomy): Bacteria > Calditrichota > Calditrichia > RBG-13-44-9 > J075 > CAXHHS01. The sequence continues at coordinate 10,124 of CAXHHS010000107.1, read as the reverse complement.
TTACTGCCGGACCAGATTTCCGAACATCACGCTAAAAGGCTGGCAGAGTTTTCTGAAATTTATGGAAGAACGGGATAGAAAGGATTAAGGATGAAGGTAAAAGGATAAAAGTAGAGAGTTGCCCTTTATCCTTTTTAAAAACATGCACTTACACTATTTTACCTTGGAACGCCAGGTAAATTATCTCCGCTCTAAAATTCTCAATCTTACTATAGCCGAAAGTTATTCACAACGAAAAAACGAGTGGATTATCGGTCTTACAGCGCAAGGGCAGGGGAGAGGGTTTTTACAGCTTTCCAGCGATGCGCAAAACCCCTACATTTTGTGGATGGAATCCAATCATCGCAACAAAGCGTCTGCGGATGTGATGGAAGAACTTATCAGCAGCCAAATCGCAGCGATTGTATTATTGCCCGGCGAACGTATTATTCAAATTGGGTTTAAGGAGACGCCACACCGGTTGTTGCTGCAATTTTTTACGGCTCGCACAAACTTCTTCCTGGTAAACGATCAAGGGCAAATTTTGAATGCCTTTAAAGGGCAGCGCAAGTTTGCCGGAACTATTTTTGAAATTCCCGCAAATTCACAAGAAGATTTCGAAAATCTACTGCCGGATGAAATCGCCAAAAAAAATCAGGAAAAACCGGAAATAAACCTCACGAGTTTTTTGAAACAATTCAGTTATATGACGCGCCCGGTTGTGCAGGAGATTTTGTTTCGCTGCAATTTAGCGGGGAATTTACCGCTGCATCAGCTTTCGGAAACCACAATTACAGAAATGCAGCAAACTGCGAAGACTTTTTTCGATGCCTGCCGCACGCAGCCGCCGCGAATTTATTTTCAGAGAGAAATTCCCGAAAGATTTGCTTTGGGAGAATTGCAACATCTTCAAAATGAATCCTCGGAAGAATTCGATAATATAAACCGGGCATTGCGATTTTTTAATTTTCAAGTGTTGAAATACCGGGGACTCATTCAAAGGAAGACCCAATTCTCCAATACGTTGCACAAAAAAATCAAATCGCTGCAATTTAATTTGAAAAACGTTGAAGCTCGCCCTGCCAACCCGGGGAAAGCAGAGTATTTCCAAAAAATCGGGCAATTGATTGCCTCGCAGCCACACTTGATTAAACCCGGGGAAACATCGATTGAATTAGTCGATTATTACGATCCGAAAATGCCGACGCTGAATGTTGACATCAAACCGGAATTACCGGCGCAGGAAAACGCTGAGATTTATTTTCGAAAAGCGCGAAAGTTTTCAGAAAAGGCCGATCAACACAAGCAGCAACAAGAGAATTTGCGGAAACAGCTTAAACAATATTCCGAATTGCTGGAAACATTGGAAGGCGTGGATCACCCTAAAAAATTAGATAAAATCGAACAACAGTTAAAAGCGCAACATGTACTTCAGCACAAGGCCCACGAAGCGGAGAAATTCCGCTGTCCTTATAAAACATACCAGCATAAAAATTTCCAAATTTGGGTTGGCCGCAGCGCCCGGGATAATGATGAATTGACATTCAAACACGCTAATAAAAGTGATGTTTGGCTGCATGTACAAAGCGCATCCGGTTCCCATGTTGTAATCCGAAACCCACGGCGGTTAGAGCAAATTCCCAAAGAAACCCTGGAATACGCTGCCCGTTTGGCCGTTACCAATAGCACTGCTAAACATGCAAGCTATGTCCCGGTCTTATACACCTTCGTAAAGCATGTCCGCAAACCGCGTAAATCGCCGCCGGGAACTGTCCTTCCCGCGCAAACAAAAACGATTTTTGTAGATCCATTGTAGGGAGGGCTGTTCGTTGTCAGTTGTCCGTTGTTGGTTGCTTGGGGTGTAAGTAATCAACTCAAAAAAATATAACGAGGGAAATTGAATAGGACAATGATATTATATTCAGCCGAATTATTAAGACCTCAAAGGTTTCCAAAGCCTTTGAGGTCTTAACCTGGCTAATTTCCCCTCAAAAAATCACGAAACCCTGTTGCAATTTCCACCCCGCCAATTTAAATTAGGCCGCGATTTTAACTCGATTACCTGAGAAAATTTAGCGGAATATTTGAAATGGAATTTTGGAACACTGGAATAATGGAATACCGGGAAATTGAAAATCAGTATTCTATTATTCCATTAATCCATTATCCCATTACTCCAACGTTCTCCATCCTTTTCATCCTGTCAAAAACCAGGGAGTCTGAAGCTTGTCCTACGTCCATCTTCATAACCATACCGAATACAGCCTGTTAGACGGCGCCAACAGCGTTAAAAAACTGGTCGCCCGTGCGGTAGAATACAACATGCCGGCGCTGGCAATTACCGATCATGGCAACATGTTTGGCGCGCTGGAGTTTTACAAGGCGTGCAAAGCGGAGAACATTAAACCGATTATCGGGATGGAAGCTTATATGGCGGCGGGAGATCGCAGGGATAAAAAAGCTACCGGCCCAGCGGGAAAAACCAACTATCACCTGGTGCTGTTGGCGAAAAATAACACCGGCTACCAAAATTTAATGAAACTCTCCAGCATCGCTTACCAGGAAGGATTTTATTACAAGCCGCGCGTCGATAAAGAATCGCTGCGTGAACTTGGCGAAGGTATCATCTGCCTTTCCGCTTGTATGAGCGGCGAAGTGTTCTCTGCCCTGGCTATCGGCGATAAAAAAGGCGCCATCGCCCTGGTGGAGGAATATCAAGAAATTTTCGGCGATGATTATTACCTGGAAATCCAAAATCACAACATTCCCGACGAAGCGGGGTACGAGAACGTCTACAAACTGGCGCAGGAAATGAACGTGCCGGTCGTCGCTACCAACGATTGTCACTACCTCGACAAAGGCCACCACGACGCCCATGATATTCTCGTCTGCATCAGCTCCGGCAAAAGCGTTAACGATCCCAAACGCCTGCGCTACGGCACTACCGAGCTGTACATGAAAACCATGGATGAGATGTACAAAATGTTTCCGGGCAAAGTGGAAGCCCTGGAGCGCACCATGGAGATCGCCGAAAAGATCGATGTCGAGATCGAAATGGGCGTGCACAAGCTGCCGCAATTTCCATTGCCAGAAGAAGATAAAAATCTCTCCCTCGATGATTACCTGGAAAAGATTTCATTCCAGGGCGCGGAGCGACACTATGGCCAATTAACCCCGGAATTGAAAGAGCGTTTGAATTACGAGCTATCGGTGATCCGCAAAACCGGTTTTGCCGGTTACTTTTTGATTACCCAGGACTTTATCAATTACGCTCGCGAGCAGGATATTCCGGTCGGCCTGGGGCGCGGTTCCGCTGCCGGCAGTTTGGTGGCCTATGCCCTGGGTATCACGAATGTCGATCCCATTCGGTATGATCTGCTGTTCGAGCGCTTTCTCAATCCCGAGCGCGTTACTATGCCGGACGTCGATATTGATTTTTGCTTCGAACGCCGGGAAGAGGTGATTCGTTACGTTAGACAAAAATACGGCGAGGCAAATGTAGCGCAAATTATCACGTTTGGAACGATGGCCTCCAAAGGCGTTATCAAAGACGTGGCTCGTGCACTTGAAATCGACTATAGCGAATCCGACCGCATCTCGAAAGCCATTCCTGTTTTCCAGGGCAAACCAATGAAGCTGGAGCAAGCCTTCAAAGAAATCCCGGAATTGGTAGAAGTTGCCAAAAGCAGCAATCCAAAATTCCAGAATTTAGTGCGTCATGCGAAAGTGCTGGAAGGGCTTTCCCGCCACGCCTCGGTTCACGCCGCCGGTATCATCATTGCGCCGGATGATATTACCAAATTTGTGCCGCTCTACATGGCGGAAGATCAAAATAAACAAAAGGTTGTGACGACGCAATTTACCATGGGCGGGTGCGAAGAAATCGGTTTGCTGAAGATGGATTTTTTGGGGTTACGTACGCTAACGGTGATTAGCAAAACCATTACAATGCTCAAAAAACGCGGCACTGAAATCGACATCGACAAAATTCCGCTCGACGATGCGCAAACCTACGAGATTTTTTGCGACGGCAACACCGTGGGCATTTTCCAATTTGAGAGCAAGGGCATGCAGGAATATTTGCGCAAATTGCAGCCCAATCGCATCGAAGACCTCATCGCTATGAACGCCCTTTACCGCCCGGGACCGATGGAAAATATTGATACTTATATCGACCGCAAATTCGGGCGACAGAAAATCGAATACCTGCATCCAAAATTGGAACCAATTCTCAATGAGACGAACGGCATCATCGTTTACCAGGAACAGGTAATGCGGATTGCGTCCGATCTCGGTGGCTTCAGTCTCGGTAAAGCCGATATTTTGCGGCGGGCAATGGGGAAAAAGAAAAAAGATATTATGGCGAAGATGGAAGTCGAATTTATCGCAGGCTGTAAGGAAAACGGCATCGATAAAAAAATCGCTAAAGAGATTTACGAATTGATCTTCAAGTTTGCCAGCTATGGGTTTAACAAGTCGCACTCGGCGGCTTACTCTATTCTGGCTTATCAAACGGCCTATCTCAAGCGGCATTATCCCGCGGAATTTATGGCCGCATCGCTCACCTCGGAAATTAACGACCCCAAGCGCATCGTTATTCTAATCGATGAATGCCGCCGGATGGGCCTGGAAGTGGTAGCACCGGATGTCAATTATTCCGGGGCAACGTTCGAGGTGCCGGAAGACGGTAAAGTGAGCTTTGGGTTGACAGCGATTAAAAATGTCGGGAAAGGCGCTATCAAAAATATTCTGACAGTGCGAGAGGAAGTTGGCAGCTTCAGCAATATTTTTGATTTTATGAAAGAACAGGATATTCGTTCTACCAACAAAAAAGTGCTGGAAGCGCTCGTTCAAGCCGGGGCCATGGATACACTGGAAGGCAACCGCGCTCAAAAATTTGCGGTGATCGAAACGGCTATCACATTCGCCTCCAAATACCAGGAACGCGAGCAGAATAAGTCGCAAACCAGCTTGTTTGATATGATGGCCCCGGCTGGCGAAACAGCCAACGGTAATGCCTTTTTACAATATCCACCATTGCCGGATATCGAAGAATGGCCGCTGCAAGACCGCCTTAATCGCGAAAAAAACTTGATCGGCTTCTTCATCAGCGGCCACCCGATGGACAAATACAGCGAGGAAATCCGCCTCTTCTCCAACCTCGATTGGGAAAAACCCGAAACCTATCGCCCCGGCAAAATCGTTAAAACTGCCGCGATGGTTAGCATTTTAAAAAACCACATGGATCGCAAAGGTCGCTTTATGGCATTTTTAACCCTGGAAGATAAATTCAATAATTTTGAATGTATCGTGTTTGCCAGCGTCTACGAAAAATTCGGCCAGTACCTAAAAGAAGGTGAGATCGTGTTTGTAAGTGGAAAGGTGGACGACCAGGGCGACCAAACCTTCAAAATGTTGTGTGATGAAATTATCCCCATCAGCGAATCGCGTAATCGCATGGCCAACTCCGTGCGGCTGACGGTCGATACCAGCAGCATTTCCATCGAAAAAATCGACAGCCTTTACCAGGTCATCCGCGAGAATCCCGGCGGTGTGCCACTAATGTTCGATGTCCACACCGGTGCAAACGGCAACGGCCTGCTGTTAAAATCCCGCCGCTTTAAAGTGCTCCTCACTGATGAATTCTTGCAAAAAGTGCAGGGCGTTTTGGGAGAAAACGCGGTAAAGATTGGGGGATAAAATATGAATCATAATCTCAAATCACTTCTAAATAGAATTCATATCAATCCCGGAATTTTTGATGGGAAGCCGATTATCAGGGGGATGAGAATCTGTGTTGAAACGGTTTTGGAATTGATGGCTCAAGGTGTACCGGAAAAAGAAATTCTTGAGGATTATCCCGATCTTGAAAGCGAAGACATTTTGGCCTGTCTTGCATACGCCCATTCCGTCATTGCAAACGAAATGTAGAGAACTTAGCGAGTTAAAGGGAGCCTTAATTGACCGAAATAAAAATAGAAATTCCTGGACTTGGTGATATCGATGGGGTTTCACCAGTAGTCATTCTCGGACCTAATGGGTCAGGAAAAACACAACTTGCACAAAAAATTGCAGGAAGCAATCAAGTCAGTGCTGTTAGTGCGCAGCGACGTACTTGGGTCGATGATAGTCTTCCAGTGCGGCCAGAACAAGAATTGCGGAACAATGTTCGATCCCGTATTGACCGATGGCGTCAGAGCTCCTGGCAGCCCACCGAAGAAATCAACTATATCCTGGCGACCCTTATCCAAGACCACACCAACCTTTTGACACAGAAGAATGAAGAAGCAATTAATTCAGGTGAGCCACTCGATCCTGTAAAAGACACTAAACTTATTCTTCTTCAAGGACTGTGGAACAGGCTTTTTCCAAAGCGGAAACTTGAAATTGGCGGTTTTTTCCCTAAAGTGAAGCGCCTTGATGCGTCTAAAGAAGCTCCACCGTATCAACTGAGGCAGATGAGCGATGGCGAGAGGACTGCCCTTTATATGGCTGCACGTGTTCTGACTGCTGAACACCCAATTATCTTGGTGGACGAACCGGAGCTTCACATGCACAGCAGACTCGCAGTACAATTTTGGGATGAAGCAGAGAAATTACGACAAGACTGCAGATTTGTATATATAACCCATGATTTGAATTTTACGCTTTCACGTCAAAAGGCAACACTTATTGTCGCGCGATCCAATGATTCTGCAGAAAAACTGGCAGCGGTGGATCAACTTCCGTCGTCAATAGCGGCAGAGGTCCTTGGTGCAGCAACGCTTCCTTTTCATGCCAAGCGGATCTTTTTATACGAAGGCGAGCCAGGTAAAGGCTTCGCAAGCGAGTTTTTTTCAGCTTGGTTTGATGATGAAGAAACCTTTTCAATTCCCTGTGGCAACCGAGACTCGGTATGTGCGGCGGTGTCGGGACTAAAGGCCGTTGGGATAGTTTCAGCAAAGGTTATAGGCCTGGTTGACCGTGATTTCTATCCGGACTCCATTCTTAGTGAAGTCACAAATGGTGTAACGGTTCTGCAATTACACGAGATCGAAAGCGTTCTCTGTGATCAGGCTGTTGTTGCAAGTGTTGCGGGTTATCTCGGGAAAGATTCTAAGCATGTTTGGGAGACATTCTTGGATCGAGTACGTTCTACATTCCGCGATAAAACATTCAATTATATAGTTGCATGTCGAGTGCAGTCACGTGTTGGCGATCTCCTTGATGGAGCCTTCAATGGATCGCAGGTTGTTCCTGATTTAAGTACAACAAGCTTGAATCATAGTGAGACAATATCGGCTTTAGAGCTCCCGACAAAAATAACAACTATGTTTGATGAGGAATCCAGACGCGTGAAAGAAGCGCTTTCCAATGGTGGCAAAAACCTGCTTGCAATCCTGCCTGGTAAACATCTGCTAAGCATTCTCACCAACGTACTGGGCTTAAAAGATACATCGGAACTAACCAACTTGGTGATCAAAGCGCTGAACAGAAAACGATTGAAAGTAGACGATCCGCTGCACTCCCTAGGATCAAAATTGGAAGATGCTTTACTTGTATACTTACCACCTCGAAAGTTGTCTAACAAGGTTAATTCAATCGACGCAAAAAGCCACGCGGCTGATTAGCGTCGCTAGGGAGATAAAATTTGTGTAATTAGTGAAATCAGTGGTAAAAATAAATAATTTATATAAAGTTGAAAGCCGTTATCCAAAGAGTATCCCAAGCTAGCGTTACCGTCGAAAACAAAATTGTTGGCGAAATAGGCCCGGGATTGGTTATATTGTTGGGAGTCTCGGTAGATGATGAAACGGGGGACGCCGATTATTTGGCGGAGAAAATTCCCAATCTGCGCATTTTTAATGATGCGGAAGGCAAAATGAATTTGAGCTTATTTGATATTTCCGGCGAGATTTTAGCAATCTCCCAGTTTACCCTTTACGGCAACACGCGCAAAGGCCGCCGTCCCAGTTTTGTCGATGCCGCTCGCCCGGAAATTTCCGATCCCTTGTACCAATATTTCATCCAAAGGCTCGAAGCGCAAAATATCAACGTTGCCAAAGGAATTTTTGGCGCCATGATGCAAGTAAAAATCCTCAACAATGGCCCGGTAACGATTGTGATGGAAAGTAAAGACCGTTTTAAACCACGGAGAAGTTAAAAGTGGCAGGTTGCAAATTTTCGTTAAATCTTTGAACTTGCAAACTTTAGATCACTTATAATTTGTAACTTTTTAACCTTTATCCTTATAATTATGTCGAAACTCGAAACGATAAAAACGTTTTTCAAAAGACTCTGGAGAGGATTCAGAGGTTTTAAATGGTGGCAGCAAATCATCGTTCTTCTCGGTAGTTTCTTGCTGATTGTGTTATTTTTCGATTGGATCCTGATGCCGTTTTATACCCGCCATGGTGAAGAATACGAACTACCGGATGTTACCGAAAAACATATCGAAGAAGCGCGAACGCTTCTGGAGAAAAAAGATTTTATCCCGATCATCCATGATTCTGTTTTTCATGCCTATTACCCGGCGGGCACTGTCATTCGCCAAAATCCCATTTCCTATTCTACCGTCAAAAAAGGACGTCGCGTGTATTTGGTACTTAGCAGCGGCGAAAAACCAATCTACATGCCGGATTTAGTTACCGAAACCCTTACGAATGCCCGCTTAAAATTGCGCGAAGCCGGCCTGGAATTGGATGAAACCATCTGGGACTTTTCGGAGGAATATCCCTACCGGGAAATTGTGATTAACCAGTCCATTGCGCCGGAAGAGCTTGTTAAAAACTCGCAAAAGATTACGATAACCGTTAGTTTAGGCCCCCATCCGACCAAAATGGAAGTGCCGCTGCTGGTCGGAAAAAGCCTGCGGCGTGCGCTGAAAGAATTAGAGGCGATTGGTATTTTAGGCGAGCAAGTGGTTGTAAAAACGCGCTACCAACCGAATTTGGTGCCGCAAACGATTATCAAACAATCCGTTGGCGAAGGCACTTTGGCCGGTGATGTCGATGTGATCGAATTAGCCGTTAGCACCGATCGTTTGCCGGAACCGGGGGAAAAGGATGATGACGGCAATTAATTTTCACGTTGATGAGATTTTTGATTAAGCGAGAGTGGCAGCAGCAGCGGCAGGGGGCAGAAAATACAGAGACTGCCGCTGCTACTGCCACTGCCACTTTTTGTATAACTTCTTTAGTCACATAGGCATTAACCCGTTTAAAAACAGATAGCTAAGTTTTAACCGAGAAATTAGAATGTCCCACTACAAAATCCTGCCCTCCGTTCTCGCCGCCGATCACGGACAATTTATCCCGGAAATAAAAACCGTTGATATACCGGAAATCGATTCCTTGCATATCGACATCATGGACGGCCATTTCGTACCGAACATCACCTTTGGGCCGCAGGTAGTCGCTTCTCTCAAAAAACATACCCGCTTCAAATTAGATGTACATTTAATGATCGAAAATGTCGATTTTTATATCCCCAAATTTATTGAAGCCGGGGCAGACATCGTCACCATTCACCAGGAAGCTACCCCGCACTTGCAGCGCAGCCTGTCTTTGATTCGGGAAGGTGGTGCAAAATCCGGTGTTGCAATTAACCCGGCAACGCCATTAGAAACGCTAACATGGGTGCTCGGCGAGGTCAATTTGGTATTGATTATGACCGTCAATCCCGGTTTTGGCGGCCAGGCATTTATCGAATCTTGCCTCAAAAAAATTAAAGCACTTAATCGTATTAAAACTGAACATGGATACGATTTTATCATTGAAGTCGACGGTGGGATTGATGAAAAGACAGCCCCGCTTGTCGTCAACGCCGGTGCGGAGTATTTGGTGGCCGGCAATGCGATCTTCGGAAAAACGGATCGCCAACTAGCGATTCAAAAAATAAAAACGGCGATTGAAGAAAAATAAAAGTTATAAAGATGGCAGAATAATTTTACAAATTCTAAATTAAAATCATTAATTATTCTGCTGATCAATCATTCTGCCATAAAAGTTGTCATGGGGTAGGCTTGCCGGAGATTTATCAACGAGAATACAAAAAAATCGAAGCCATAATTTCCGAATGGAAAAAAGAGCGGTTATTATGGATTCACATTTATGGAGAAGATGGATTTGGCAAAGAAGCATTCATTAAATCGTTGCTGGAAACGG
>CAXHHS010000106.1:0-12696 GCA_964015645.1 uncultured bacterium | reverse complement strand
GATTGCTGAAACGATGAACGGCGCGGGCAATCAACTCCTTGCCGGTGCCGGTTTCCCCTTCCAATACCACGCCGACATCGCAGCGGGCGGCGGCCTCAATTGCCTGGAGTAATTCCATAAATTTGTTACTGGCGCCCATCAAGGATGCGTCGGCGTATTTTTTTTGAAGCAAGCTTTCTGGCAATGCCGGTTTAAAAAATTCCCGGATTTTTTCAATATTCCGTAAATATGGCGCAGAAATTAGAGCAATATCTTGCAGAATGTTCAGGTCAGAGTCTACAAACGGTTCTGTCTCAGCATTTCGAAAAACCACGATAGAACCCAGGATTAAGTTTTCGACCTCTAACAAAACGGCAATTGCCGGTTTAACGGGCAATTTGATGGTATCCAGTTTGAAAAAGCGGTTGTCTTGTTTGATATCGGTGCTGATAAAGGTGGATTGCTCCTGCATCATCCAACCGATAATTTGCCGCTGGGCAGAATCCAACCCCGGGGCGCTGAAGGTGCTCCCCTGGCGCATAACGGTTTTAACGGTTTCCTGGGTTCCGGGATTAATCATCAGAATCATGGCATATTCTGCTTCCAGCATACCGGTTGCCTTTAGCGATACCAGGCGTAGGATTTCATCATAATCCGTCTGGCGGTTTAAAATAGCGGCAAATTCCAGGAGGTTCGACGAAACAGAATTTAAAGAATCATTTGACATTTCGCGTTATACCCTGATGTTAAAGCTTTTTATAAGTAACTCATAAGAAGAATACCAAGAATTTTTAGTTTTTCAAAGAAGGAATTTGAGGTGAGGATAAAACGCCTGGTTTTGAGAGAGTGAACCTGTAGTATCTTTCTTTCTGTTCGGAAGGCTTGTTTAAATTACACCTAAATGGTATCTTGATAGGTATTCTAAAATTGTTTCTGCTTCTTTTATTGAAATAAATGATCCATAATGATAAATCAAACGATATCCCATTTTAAAATCCTTGAAAAGCTCGGCGAAGGGGGCATGGGTGTCGTTTATAAAGCAGAAGACACCAAACTGGAACGCACGGTGGCCATCAAATTCCTACCGCGCGAGGTCGCTATCCAGGAGGAGGCCAAAGAACGTTTTAAAATCGAGGCAAAAGCCGCTGCTGCCCTCAACCATCCCAACATTGCCACCGTTCACCAGATTGAAGAAGTCGGTGAAAATACCTTCATCGTCATGGAATACGTCGAAGGCCAAAATTTGCGGCAGTTATTACAAGCGCAAGGGCCTATTCCGGTAGATGATGCGATCAATTACGCAATCCAGATTTCAGCAGGTTTGCAAGCGGCACATCAAAAAGGCATCATCCATCGCGATATTAAAAGCGCTAACATTATGATAACGGAAAATGGTCAGATAAAAATTATGGATTTTGGCCTGGCGAAATTGCCCAGTGAGATGCAGGTAACCAAAGCAGGGGCAACTATCGGCACAATAGCTTATTTATCACCGGAGCAAGCGCATGATGGGGCAGCCGTTGATCATCGTACCGATATCTGGTCCTTTGGTGTGGTGTTATACGAAATATTAACAGGACAACTACCATTTCAAGGCGGTCATGAAATGGCAGTCATGTATGCAATTATGAATAAAGACCCTCAGCCGGTTTCTTCCCTGCGAAGCGAGGTGCCGGATTGGTTAGAAAGCATTGCAACAAAAACGCTGGCAAAAAATCCGGATGAACGTTATACAGAAATGAATGAAGTTCTCGCCGATTTGCAGAGGCTTGCGGAAAAGACTGTAGTAACAACATTACCGAAGTCCTTCAAGCCTGAATCGAAAGCTTCCATTGGCGTGCTGCCGTTTACGAATTTGAGCGGGAACCCGGAGCAGGATTATTTCTGCGATGGGATGGCAGATGAAATTATTAATGCCTTGAGCCGCTTAGAAAATCTCCATGTGGCAGCGCGAACCTCCTCGTTTTTCTTTAAGGGGCAGAATATTGACATTAGCGAAATCGGGCAAAAGTTGAAGGTGGGGCATGTGCTGGAAGGAAGCGTGCGCATCGCCGGTGATCGCCTGCGGATTAATGTGCAGTTGATCAATGCTGCTGATGGTTATCCGCTTTGGTCCGAGCGTTATGACCGTAAAATGGATGACGTTTTTGCCATTCAAGATGAAATATCGCTCGCCATTGTGGATAAGCTAAAAATAAGCCTGCTGGCAACGGAGAAAGCTGCGCTGCTAAAACGCTACACGGAAAACGTAGAGGCTTATAATCTTTACTTGAAAGGATCCTTTTATCTTCAATACTTAAATGCCAGGGGATTTAACCTGGCGGTTGAGTGTTTTCAAAAAGTGTTAAATTTGGACCCGGCTTACGCGCCGGCATATACCGGGTTGGGTACTGTTAATGCGCTGCGTATCTTTTTTGAAGACGGTTTTCCTCCCCATGATGTGATGCCCCAAGCGAAGATTTATGCGGAAAAGGCATTGCAGATCGACAATGGGCTTGCTGAAGCCCATGCGTTGTTAGCCAGAATTCACAGCCAATATGAGTGGAATTGGGAAGCTGCCGAAGAAGCCTTCCTGGCGGCGCTTAAACTGAGTCCGAATTACGCTTTGGGACATGCCTGGTATGGTGTGCATCTGGGTTCAGTCGGACGCCATGAAGAGGCCATTTCATTTACCAAACGTGCCGCGGAGCTCGATCCGCTCTCCAGTTATATCAAAGCAATGCTGGCGGATAGACTCGTCATGGACCATCAATTTGATGCGGCCATCGAATATGCAAAAGAGGCAATATCCCTCAATCCCAACAATGCTATGGCGTATGGTGATTTAGGCATGGCGTATGAAAGTAAATCAATGCCTGATGAGGCCATCGCAGCCTATGAAAAGCAGGTTAACTTTTCCGGCGAGCATGTCATCTTTAACTTCTGTTCCGGTTGTTTTTACTACAATACCGGTAACCTGGAGCGAGCTACAAAACTATTTGAAAAACTTAAAGCAACATCAAAACCGAAATTTATTCAACCAGTGCAACGATATATCATTTACCGGGCAAGGGGAGAATTCGACCTGGCGTATGACTGGCTGTCCCGGGCTATTGAGGAACACGATCCCCTGTTGCTCTATTTTAATGAGTACCCGGTGACCTGGGTACGAATTCCTGACGAGCCGAGATTCCGGGCACTTGTTGAAAAAATCGGCCTGACGCCAAACCCGGCCTAAGCCCACAAAAAAGAAAGGAGAGGTTTATGCCTGCGATAAAGGCGGTAAAAAATGATGGCACAAATATCGTGCTGGAAGAGTCCGTAGTCGAGGCGTTTGAAACTGTATTGAGGGGCGATTTAATCAAAGAAGGCAGCCCTAATTATGACGAGGTACGCCAGGTTTGGAATGGTTTGATCGATAGACGGCCAGCGCTTATCGTCCGTTGCAGCGGTGTTGCCGACATAATTGAAGCGGTGAATTTTGTCGCAGCCTACAAACTCCTATTGTCAATTCGGGGCGGTGGGCACAATGTAGCAGGAAGCGCTGTTTGCGATGGCGGCATAGTTATTGATCTCTCCCTGATGAAGGGAATTTTCGTCGATCCCCAAAAACACACCGCCCGTGCCCAGGGCGGCGTTACCTGGGCGGAACTTGATCGGGAAACCCAGGTTTTTGGCCTGGCAACTCCCGGCGGGGTTGTTTCCACCACTGGCATTGCCGGCCTTACGCTAGGGGGCGGTATCGGCCACCTGAGAAGTAAGTATGGGATGAGCTGTGACAACCTACTGTCCGTCGATCTCATTACCGCTGACGGCAATTTCCTAACAGCGAGCGAAACGGAAAACAGCGATCTCTTCTGGGCGTTACGCGGGGGTGGCGGCAATTTCGGGGTAGTCACCTCATTTGAATTTCAACTACACCCCGTCGGCCCAACTGTTTTTCTATGCGCGCCATGGTACCCGGCAGAAATAGCAGGAGACGTCATTCGCTTCTGGCGGGATTTTTGTAAAACTGCCCCGGATGAACTGAGCACCTCCGCTGTTTTCTGGAGCATTCCACCCGCTCCGGATATTCCCGAAGAGATGCACGGCAAAGATATCATCATTCCTATGGGGGCATTTTGTGGACCGGTGGAAGAAGGGGAGAATATTGTAAAACCCTTGAGGGAGTTGAGCACGCCTTTGGTGGACATGAGCGGTCCCGTTCCTTACACGGCGCTTCAAACTGCATTCGATGCCTTTTTTCCAAAAGGTGAATTACTATATTACTTTAAATCACTTCAACTAAATACTCTCGATGATGAAGTCATAGAAGCGATTGCTGCGCGAGCGATTCATCGCCCGTCACTCAAAACCCTGGTGCCCATCTGGTACCTGGGGGGTGCAATGAGCCGCGTCGGCGCAACTGAAACTGCCTTCGGTGACCGCAGTTCCTTGTTCTTGCTCAGCATCGATACGGTATGGGATAACCCAAAAGACACGGAAGAAAACCTCTTCTGGGCGCGCCAATTCTGGGCAGACATAAAATCTTACTCCAGCGGCGCCATTTACATTAATTTCCCAGGATTCGGGGAAGAAAGAGAAGACCTGGTTCGAGCCGCGTATGGCGCTAACTATGACCGGCTGACTGCCTTGAAGAAAAAATACGATCCTGACAATCTGTTCAGAGTGAACCAGAACATTAAACCAGCGACATGAAATTGTATGATCAATAAATACCTGGAAAATAAAATGGTAGGCCAAACGATTAACCATTTCAAAATCCTCTCCAAACTCGGCGAAGGCGGCATGGGCGTCGTTTATAAGGCAGAAGACACCAAACTGGAGCGCACGGTTGCCATCAAATTCCTGCCGCGGGAGGTTGCTGTCCAGGAAGAGGCCAAAGAACGCTTTAAGATAGAAGCAAAAGCTGCTGCTGCCCTCAACCATCCCAACATTGCCACCATCCACCAGATTGAAGAAGTTGGTGAAAATACCTTCATCGTTATGGAATTCGTCGAAGGCCAAAATTTGCGGCAGTTGTTGCAAGCGCAAGGCGTTATCTCGATGGATGATGTAATCAATTTCGCCATACAAATTGCCGAAGGATTGCAGGCGGCCCACCAAAAAGGCATCATCCATCGCGATATTAAAAGTGCCAATATTATGATAACGGAAAATGGCCAGGTCAAAATCATGGATTTCGGCCTGGCGAAATTGCCCAGTGAGATGCAGTTTACCAAAACCGGTACAACCATCGGTACCATTGCCTATTTATCGCCGGAGCAAGCGCATGATGGCGTTGCCATCGATCACCGCACCGATATTTGGTCCTTCGGTGTGGTATTATACGAAATATTAGCGGGGCAACTGCCGTTTCGCGGTGGCCATGAGATGGCCATTATGTATGCAATTATGAACAAAGCTCCGGAACCCATTCCGGGATTACCTGAGAGTGCGGCCGGTAAATTGCAAGCGGTAATTACCAAAACGCTGGAAAAGGATAAGGAAAGACGCTACCAGAACATCGCTGATTTGTTAAAAGATTTAAGACGGGAAACGAAAACCAGCCCTGAAATTATCACCGCAAAAACACTAAAGAAAACGAACATACCGAAACGCGCCATCGTGTTGACGGCAATAGTGGCTTTGGTTGGCGTTCTGGCGACATTCATCTTGCTTAGCACGCTTCAAAATCAAAGGCAGAGATCGGTACCGTTATCCGTCAGGGCCTTAACAACTTTCGAGGCGTTCGAGGCATTCCCAAGCTGGTCGCCGGATGGCTCCCAAATTGTCTTTGGAGACACGCGCTATGGTAGCGTGGACATTTTCGTTATGTCCCTTGGAGGTGGCGAGCCGCGCCGAATTACCGAAACGCCTTATGATGAAGTCAACTCCAGGTGGTCGCGAGATGGAACAAAGATCGCTTTTCTCTCGGACCGGGGCAATGGAACAACGATTTATTGGATACCGCCAACCGGGGGTGCCGAGCGAAAGATTACCGAGACACATCTTCCGTACTTCGAGCGTTGGGATCCGGCGGTTCATGCTTTAGGCGCTATGCCCTGGTCGCCGGACTCCAAAGAGCTGGTTTTTTCACGTATACAACCGACCGGCGAGATAGCCCTTTGGATTGTGAATCTTGAAACCGCTGGCGAAAAGCAGATTACCTATCCGCCAAAGGGAGCCGAGGATCTCAATCCTTGCTGGTCATGGAACGGTAAATGGATTGCTTTCAATAGAGAGGCGGGTGGGAATTGCCATCTTATCGTTCAACGTGTTGATGGCGCCGAAACACGTATATTAGTAAAGGGTGAACATCACTACCACGCACCAAGCTGGTCTCCGAACGACGACAAGATTGCTATGTTTTCAAACCGCTCCGGAACATTTAACATTTGGGAAATAGACATTGACTCCGGCGATCCTTATCAACTTACCACCGGTGCCGGTATGGATTCGAAGCCGGTCTATTCACAAAAGGGAGATATCGTATACACGCTTGCTAATCATAAAGTTAACCTTTATCTCGGGGGTGTCAATGCTCCGGCTTCCGAGCATCGTCAGCTTACCTCCGGTACCCTGGATGATTTCTTCCCGCGATTATCACCGGATGGCAAAAAGGCCGTCTTTCAATCCAGCCGTACGGGAAACGATGAAATCTGGCTGCTTGATTTAGAATCAGGGTCCCAACTCCAGTTGACCAATCATCCGGCAATGGATCGCATACCCGACTGGTCACCGGATGGCGGAACGATTGTTTTTGCATCCAATCGCCTGGGATTGTTTCAATTATGGGCAATGAGCGCAGACGGCGGAACAGCACGCAATTTGAGCAAGCAAGAAATACCCGTACCCGCTCTTGGGCATAGCAGCATGAATGCTTCCCCGCGCTGGTCGCCGGACGGTACTGATATTGGCTACCTTGTTGCTGGCGAAAAAGGCCCAACCCTCTGGTTAATTGATGCCGACGGAAAAAACCCCCGGCCAACTCAACTATCAGGAATACTGGGATTTGATTGGTACCGGGATAGCCGCTATGTCGTGTACAACAGCAAGAGTAAAGATGGTTCCGGGAGCGTTGAAATGCGGCTTGCAGATTTGGAAACCGGGGAGGAAAACGTACTATTCAAAGGATTCGCTTCGGAGGTAACGGTCGCTCCGAACGGCAACGCTATATCTTTTTGCCAGTCTGCCAGCCATTTCAATCAGAGCTTGGCCGTTTTACACTTAACGGAATTCAGCCAGGAAGGCGTATTACCCCGGCCACTCGGAGAACCCCAGCCATTGGTTGAAGGACACGGCATTTGGCATATTCATAATGGTGGCTGGTCGAAGGATGGCAGCCAGATAATCTACTCGCGGGATACGGACCGCGGAGATATTTATGCCATCCTGAATGCTAACGAGTTAGTAGGATATGGCCGCTAAAACCAATTCTCAAATTGTATTGTTCACTAAAAATCAACAGGATAAAAACGATGTGTAAAATTAGTAGATTTTCAAAAACGTTAGGCGGGCTAATCATTATTTTGTTCCTTTTTGTTACTCAATCTTTTTCTTTCGCCCAGGGGTGAGTATGCGCAAGACACCTGTCACCCAGTTTGGGGGCACACGATGCTGCATATTTGAATTCCAGCCAGTGGGAGACAACCATTTCCTACCGCTACTTGAATTCAGAAAACGTCTTCATCGGCACTGACGAGCAGCCCCAGGTAAAAGAGGCCGGACGCGAGCCCAGGCATACGAGACATTCTATTGACCTTTCTGTGCGATATGCATTCAACCAGCGGTTGAGCGCTACTTTTACCGCTCCCCTAATACACCAAAGCACCACGTTTCCGATTGGAGGAGTGCGCCAGGATATTAGTACCGGCCTGATGCTGGGCGATATCCGGGTTCAAGGCGGCTTGTGGCTTTTCAATCCACTGAAACATCCGAATGGAAACCTGGCTTTGGGCATCGGTCTAAAAATCCCGACCGGAAACGAAGCTGCGACGGTAACCCCGACTTTTCCTGATGGGCCCAGGACAATTGCGGCGGATATCGCGGATCAACCCGGGGACGGCGGATGGGGCATCATCCTCGAAGGTCGCTGGTACCAGAAAGCTTTCTTAAACACAACTGCCTATGCGTCGGGATTTTACCTGTTCAATCCCCGCAATACGAACGATGTCGAGCCGCTCGTATTGATCTTTCCGCTGTATGAGAACAGCCATTTTTTAACCTCGGTGCCGGATCAATATGGCGCACGTGCCGGGCTCAGCTTCCCGCTATGGCCGGATAAAGGACTTTCTCTAAGCGCGGGAGGCCGCATCATTGGCGTGCCGGTTACAGACGCTGTCGGTGGCAGTGATGGTTTTCGCAGGCCGGGCTATGTGATCTCTCTCGAACCGGGTATTACGTGGAGCGCGGCTGGGAACATCTTAAGCGTCTCGGCGCCCGTAGCGATCAAACGAAGTGTTCTGACCAGTAAACTTGACGAAAGCCTCGGCGTGCAGACCGCCGGCGGCCAGGCCGGCTTCCTTATCCTGGCCAGTTACTCGCAGCTTTTCTAAAAACAATTTCATGCAAACCTTTCAAAATATTTTGGGGGAAAACGATGATAGGCCAAACGATTAGCCATTTCAATATCCTTTCCAAGCTCGGCGAAGGCGGCATGGGTGTCGTTTATAAAGCCGAAGACACCAAACTCGGACGCACGGTTGCCATAAAATTTCTACCACAAGAAATTGCCGCTCAGGAGGAGGCAAAGAAACGCTTCAAAATCGAGGCCAAAGCTGCCGCTGCGCTCAACCATCCCAATATCGCCACCATTCATCAAATAGAAGAAACCGAAAAGCACATGTTCATTGTGATGGAATATGTGGAGGGCCGGAATTTACGTCAGCTTCTCCAGGTGCACGGCCCATTCCCTTTAGAGAATGTTTTAAACTACGCCATTCAAATTGCAGGTGGCCTGCAAGCCGCCCATAAAAAGGGCATCATCCATCGCGATATTAAAAGCGCTAATATTATGTTGACCGAAAACAATCATATTAAAGTCATGGATTTTGGTCTGGCCAAATTAGCCGGCCAAACACAGATTACCAAAGAAGGCACCACCGTCGGCACCATCGCTTACATATCGCCGGAGCAGGCCCACGATACGACTGCCATCGATCACCGGTCGGATATTTGGTCTTTTGGCGTGGTTTTATATGAAATGTTAGCAGGGCAAGTACCCTTTCAAAGCGACCACGAGATGGCGGTGATGTATGACATTATGAATCAAGATACCCGGCCGATTACGGGTTTACCGGAAGAGGTTGCAGACAAATTGCAGGTGTTGGTGGATAAAGCGTTGATGAAATCCCCTGACGCTCGCTACCAACAAATGGATGAGGTGTTGGACGCACTGCACGCTCTTACCGGTAGCAAGACTGCGATTCCCGAGGTGCTTCCGGCTAAACACCACACGGTTGGCCGTGAAAAAGAATTGACAGAACTACAAACCGCTTTGCAAAACACCTTTGCTGGCAAAAGCCTACTACTGTGTGTTGCCGGTGAACCCGGTATTGGCAAGACGACATTGGTAGAACAGTTCCTGGATGAAGTGACCGTTAGCAGCAGCCCCTGCCTTATTGCATCGGGGCAGTGTTCCGAGCGGTTAGCAGGCACCGAAGCCTATCTCCCTTTTCTGGAAGCATTGCAAAATTTGCTACAGCAAGAAACAGGTGTGCCGGTAGTTCAATTGATGCGAGAAAAAGCCCCCTGGTGGTATGCACAGGTCGCGTCACTTTCGCCGGACGATCCTGCCAATGCCGCAATATTGGCCGATGTGCAAACCGCTACCCAGGAGCGCGTTAAGCGCGAGCTTGCCGCATTCTTGCAGGAGGTTTCCACAAAACAACCGCTGCTGCTGTTTTTTGAAGATTTGCATTGGGCCGACGTTTCCTCTATCGATATGATCGCTTACCTGTCCTCAAAATTTGGCGCCCTGCGGCTGCTTTTCGTGGCTACTTACCGGCCGGAAGATATGTTGCTGAGCGAACACCCCTTTTTACAGATCAAGCCGGATTTGCTTTCCAAGGGGCGCTGCCGGGAGCTTACATTGAGTTTCTTGCCCCAGGAAGAAATCGAACATTACCTGGCGCTTGAGTTCCCCGGGCACGCATTCCCGGAAGCATTTGCCCAACTCATTCACGATAAAACCGAAGGTAGTCCCTTGTTTATGGTCGACCTGATACAGGACTTACAAAACCGCGAGGTAATTGCAGAGGAAAACGGGCACTGGCAACTCACCCACTCGGTAGAAAAAATAAACCTTGAGCTCCCCGATTCTATAAAAGGGATGATCGAGCGCAAGATTCAGCAACTCAGTGAAGATGATCATCGCTTGATGATAGCGGCGAGTATCCAGGGTTTTGAATTTGATTCTGCTGTTGTTGCAACGGTATTGGAAATGGATGAGGAGGAGGTGGAAGAGCAGCTGCAAAAACTCGAAAAAGACCACCATTTCGTTCAATTTATGGAAGAAGATGAATTCCCGGATTACACCCTCACGCTCCGTTACCGCTTTATTCATGCGCTATACCAAAACGAGCTTTACAATTCCTTGATGCATACCAAACGGGCGCGGCTTAGCCGGGCAGCAGCGGAAGCGCTGGAAGGCTTTTATGGTGAGAAAAGTAATAAAGTATCCTCAGAGTTAGCGATTCTGTTTGAAGCGGCGAGAAACTTTAATAAGGCCGTGGCTTACTATAGTATCGCCGCAACCCAGGCGGCACAAGTGTTTGCTTATCATGAGGCAATTGCGTTTACACGCCGGGGCTTGATATTGATTGAGAAACAACCGGAATCAAAAGAGAGGGAGCAACAAGAGTTGTCCTTGCAGGCTCATCTTGCGGGCTCCCTGGTCGCAATCAGAGGATATGGGTTCGAAGAGGTTGGTAAGGCCTATACACGAGCGCATCTGTTGAGCAAAAAGTTAGGGCTGAATAAGCAGAATGCAACAGCTTTCATTGGGCTTCTGGGCTACTTCAATGTAACAGCTCAACTTCGCAAATCATTAGAATTCGGCCAGGAACTCTTTCAACTTACTCAACGTGAAAGCGGTGAAATTCAACTCCATTATATTGTTAGCGGGGGCTTAGGCATTGCGGAACAATTTCTTGGGAATTATTCACAAGCTTCGACATACTTCGAAAAAGTATTACAATTTTGGGAAACCCAAGAACAACCTCGCTGGTCTTCATCGATGATCCCCTACGATCCGATGGTATATACACTCGGGCACAATGCTTGGAATCTTTGGATTCTCGGCTATAATGACCAGGCCATTCGACAAAGTATAGAAGCCAAAGCAAATGCTGAAGAAACCCGCAACCCTGCTATTATAGCACATTATTTCGGATTTGCTGGGTTTCTCCACCAGAGCCGGGGGGATTTGGAAAAACTATCAGAAATGTGTGAAGGGAAAATTTCCATATCAAAGGAAAATGCACTTCATTTTGATGTGGCCTGGGGAATTATGTTGGCGGGTTGGGCGAAAGCCCAACAAGGTGAACAGGAAAACGGATTATCTTTAATGCTTGAGGGTATTACCGTATGGCGAGCAGTGGGCGCGGTGTGTTTTGTGCCTTATTGGCATGCTCTGATAGCTGAAATTTATGGACAACTAAATCAACCCGATAAAGGACTCACGCTGCTGACAGAAACATTGGAGATTGTGAGCACAACTGAGCATCACTTTTGGGAACCGGAAATTCACCGGATTAAAGGAGAATTGCTTCTTCTAAAAGATGAAACCGAAGCAGAGGCAGAAGCCTGCTACCAAAAAGCCTTAAAAGTCGCCCGCAAACAGGAAGCAAAATCATTGGAGCTGCGAGCAGTGATAAGCCTGGGCCGACTGTGTCAGCAGCAAGGCAGAGACAAAGAAGCCCAAGAGTTGCTAAGCGAAATATACAACTGGTTCACCGAAGGGTTTGATACGCGGGATTTACAGGAAGCGAAGGCATTGCTCGGCAAGCTAAATTAATCGATTATTATGTTGAGGGAATTAGATAGTAGAACCGTTACAAGATTGTATATATTGCACACCATTTTGACCTGAAAGGAATATTGCAACATTTTAAGCATTCTCCTGTCTGTTAATAAAAAACAGAAAGGATTACTATGCTAAAAAGCTACCTGAAAGCCGCCATCCGCAACCTGCTGAAATATAAAGGGTTTTCGCTAATCAGCATTATCGGGCTGGCAGCGAGTATGTCGGTCTGTTTGCTGATTATCGTATTTGTTAAGCACCAGTGGAGCTACGACCGCTTTCACGAGAATGCCGGGCGAATTTACCATATTTATTCCGATTACAAAGCGCCGATCAATAATTCCAGCCACTTATATGCCACATCCCCCATTGGCCTGGGCGAGGTTTTGAAAAACGAAACGCCCGGCGTAGAAGAATACATCCGCTTGCAACACTATGGCGGGACTGTGATCAAAGATGATCAAAAATTGAATATTCGAGGATTGTATGCTTCCGAGGCATTTTTCCGGATGTTAGATTTCGAACTGCTTTCCGGAAACCCCGCCACCGCATTAAGAGAGCCAAATTCAATTGTGCTCACCCAGTCAGCCGCGGAGCGATTGTTTGGAGAGCAAAACCCGGTCGGCGCAACCGTCTCGACGGAAAATAAAGATGAACTTTTGGTAACCGGTGTTGTAGCGGATATCGCTGCATCCACACTGTTTGAATTTGAGGCGCTTGTCTCGTTTTCCACC
>CAXHHS010000105.1:0-12760 GCA_964015645.1 uncultured bacterium | reverse complement strand
GTCGTTTAGATCGTTTTCCAGAATTTTGGGTAATTGCACGTCTTCCAGCGGGAACATATCGAAGTATTTTTGCGGCACGTACCAGGGCACGTGGGGGCGATAAATGCCGCAGGCCAGGAAAAACGGTTTATCATGCTGCCGTTGTAAATGATCGGAAATATATTTTACGGATTTAAACTCACCGGTTTCTTCATCCGGCAGTGGAATGGGCGACCAATCAAAATCACCGTACATGCCGTCGAAAGCTGGCATATTAACCGTCTCGCCCGGTTTGGGATAATAATAATCCGGCATGTTTTTTTCCTGTGAAGGATAATATTCATCCCAACAATCCGGGGCAACCTGGCTGTAATGAAAAATTTTTCCGGCCCCGGCGGAAAAGTAGCCGTTCTCCCTCAAATATTCGCCGATGGTTTTTGCATCGGGAATCGCTTTGCGCCAATCCTGGTAGTTGGAATACATGCCGGAAGTATAGGTGTGAAAACCGGTCATTACCGCTGTGCGAGAAGGATTGCAGCCGGGCGATGCGCAGTAATTTTTGGTAAAATTAACTGCTTCATCCGCAAAACGAGAGAGATTTGGCGTTTTGGCCTGCGGATGGCCGCCCAGCGGTTCTACCCAATCATTCAAATCATCAATGGAGATGAACAGGATATTGGGTTGGGTTAACGTTTCGGATTTTTTTTCTTCCGGTGAGTTTTGCGCACAACTAAACAGCATGAGAATCGAAACAACAATAGCGGTTTTTTTCATAGAATTTCCTAACAGTTTTGGGTGTCTTAAAAACAAGTTCGATTCCGGCTCATTCGCATCGGCGTTAACCTTAGCACTTTTCGCCAAAAAAGCCTAGAAATTCCCCCTTCGGAGGAGGAATTATGAATTCGTTTTTTTATTCAACCAATGCCTCCAAATGTGCCAATACGCTCTCGGCCAAATTCTCATGGTGATAGCCGCCTTCTAAAACAGAGAGAATTTTTCCACTGCTAATCGCCTGAATTTCTTTGCGAAGCAAGCGAGTCATTTCACGAAAGCCTTCGGTAGAGACGTTCATTTGCGCTAATGGGTCATCCCGGTGGGCGTCAAACCCGGCAGAGATGATCAGTAAATCCGGTTTATAGTGACGCATTGCCGGGAGAATTTTTTTCTGTAAAATTGATAAGTAGCGCTCATCATTACAATGCGGCGGTAAAGGGAAATTGAGCGTATACCCAAGCCCGACGCCGCGCCCCTTTTCATCTTCCGTGCCAGTACCAGGATACAATGGTGATTGGTGAATGCTGCCAA
This sequence comes from uncultured bacterium, assembly GCA_964015645.1. Lineage (GTDB taxonomy): Bacteria > Calditrichota > Calditrichia > RBG-13-44-9 > J075 > CAXHHS01. The sequence continues at coordinate 11,476 of CAXHHS010000105.1, read as the reverse complement.
AAAGTACATGCGGATCACGATAAAAACTATCGTGAGTTCCATTTCCGTGGTGCACATCCCAATCCAGGATAAAAATTCGCTGCAAGGCATAACGGTCGAGGGCATAGCGGGCAGCAATTGCCACATTGTTGAAAAGGCAAAACCCCATTGCTTCCTTATATTCCGCATGATGCCCGGGCGGGCGAACGGCGCAAAAAACGGCTTCGGCTTCATTGTTCATTAAATCATCGATGCCGGAAAGACATGCACCTGCGGCGTGCAAAGCGGCAGTGTAAGATTTAGCCGTTACGATTGTATCTCCCCCATCCAGAACTGCCGGCGCTCTTTGGCAAACTTTTTCCACTGTCCGAATATAATCCGGATGGTGATTGGTTTCGATCCATTTTAATTCTGCTGGCGGCGGTGTTTTAACCTGCAATTTTTCCCAAACGCCTTTTTGTTTTAAATGCTCGATGATGATGTTTAACCGGTCAGGATTTTCCGGGTGGCGCAACCCGCTAAGATGTTCCAAGAAAATTGGGTGGTAGTAAAAGTTTAGTTTATTCCAGTTTTGAGGCAATATTAACTCACTTGTGTTTGTATTATTAGTCTTTAAATTCCTCGCCTTAAAAAGGAGGGGATTTTTTTTGAATCAATTTTTCTTATAAACCGGCAGCGCAATGCGGAAGGTTGCACCGTCTCCTTCTCGTGAGTCAATTTCGATTTCACCGCGATGTTCTTCGACAATTTTTTTCACGATTGCCAGCCCCAATCCGGTGCCGCCCTCTTTTCCGCTGGTCACAAATGAATCGAACAGCTTATCCTGAATCTCACGGGGAATTCCGGGGCCATTATCAGTAAATTGAAATGTAACCATCTTTCCGTCGTCATTCACTTTAAACTGGAAATTGCCGCCCTCGCCCATGGCCTCCAGGGCGTTTTTAGTAATATTGTAAAAAACCCGGTTGAGTTTTTCTTCATCAGCATATAGAAGTTCCGAACTATCGACATCTATTTTTAATTCGGTCTTGTTTTTCTGGCACATCTGCTGCAAACGGGGCTTAAAGTGTTTAACCAGGTTTTTAACGCTGGATTTTCGCGGTAGAATATTGGTTTTACCTTTCGCAAAATCGAGCACTTCCGTAATCATATTCATAGCGGAATTAATTTCATAGCGGATAATGCTGCCGTACTCGTTGCGTTCTTCCTGGGTGGTGGAATCATCTTCCATCAAATCCACAAACCCATGAATGGTGTTTACCGGGCTGCGAATATCATGAACAATAGTGCTCATCAGCTGCCCAATGGCAGAAAGCCGCTCTCGCTTTAATAATGTTTCCCTAAGATTGTGCAACTCCTGGGCGCGGGAAATTTTTTGCCCGACCAAATTGAGCATTTTTCGCTCATCTTCGAACTGCTGGCTTTCGCCAACTTTAACATCCAACGCCAGTAAAAGTCCCTGGCTGTCTTCGTTGATTTCAATTTCCGAATATAGGATTGTAGCTTCCGGCAATTCAATGGCACTATCGATGCGAAAATATTCTTTCACCAAATCCCAATTGGCAGCCAGGCTGGCGCGTGTCGGATGTTGTATAAAATCCGTCCACCCCAATGAAACGGATGGGGCGGTTGAAAAATAGTGCTGGTGCTCCCGGCTGGTGCCAACAAATACATGCTGCCCTTCTATCGGAAAAAATGCCAGAACGATTTGGGCTTGCAGGTAATCAACCGTTTTGCTCAACAGTTTTTCCAGCATTTGGCGAAATTCATATACCGAACTTAACAATTGTTCGAAATCGTATAACAAGTCGATCTCTTGAAACTTCTTTTCCAGCCGCTGGTACAACCGGGCATTTGCAATGGAAATTGCGACCTGGGACGCCAGCGCTTCTAGCAGCTCTTCATCTTCTGACGTGAAATATCCATCGCGTTTATTCAGTACCTGGAGAACGGCAATTGTTTTTCGATCTTCGATTTTGCTTAGTGGCTCAAAGACCGGCATACATAAAATGGAACGGGTGCGATAGCCGGTTTTTTTATCTGTAGCGGGATCAAACCGATCATCCTGGTAGGCGTCGGGAATGTTAATCGGTTCACCGGTCGCGGCAACATACCCGGAAATTCCTTTTCCAATCGGTAAGCGAATTTCCTTCACCTCGGCCTTTAGCGCAATTTTTGACCAAATTTCCTTTTGCTCGTGATCTACAATGTAAAGAGTGCTGCGATCGGCGTCCATCAACACCGTAATTTCCTGCATGATTAATTTCAATAACTCATCCAGGTCCAGGGTGGAGCTTAGCGCTTTTCCGATTCGCTGAATCGAATATAACTCTCGCTCTTTGTGCTGGAGTTGGTGTTCCAGTGCCTCGAATTTTTTCGATAATGTTTGTAAATCAACTTCTTGATTTGCCATTTTCTCCCACCTCTTTTCTGTGATATTATTTCAGACTAAAAACGGTTTTTTAGCCTTCTTCCACTTCTTTCCGGTAACGATTAACTTCGATATGCGCGCTGCGAAGTGGAATGGGAATCCGGTATTTTTTTACACAAGCGGATATTATCTCTCTCGCCTGTTGAATCGTTGTTTTATGTCCCGGCGAAACGTAAACCGGCTTTACATTATCGCGGGTTCGCAATACAACGCCGATATCCTCATTATTATGATGAAGCGTGGAATAACTTCCGGCAGATGCTTTCGGCTCTTCATAAGTTCCGATAAACAGGGATTTCGCGCAACCGATTGCCGGCTTGTCCAACAGCACTCCCACGTGGCTGGCCAGGCCAAACCTCCGGGGATGAGCAATTCCCTGGCCATCACACAAAATTAAATCAACATCGTCAGGCAGTTGCTCGAACGCCTTTAACAACACCGGGATTTCCCGAAAGCTCAAATATCCGGGAATATAAGGAAAATGAATTTCCGATACGGCTTTGTATACATTTAACAATCTTAGATCGGGGAAACTGTATAACACAATTGCGGCAAATAGTGTGGTACTGTTACGAGAGAACGAGACATCCGCGGCAGCAATCGTTTGGATGGAAGATATTTCGAGTGCATTTTCCAGTTCGACCTGGTTACGCAATTGGTTTTGGATTTGAGATGCTTCTTTAACAGATATGTTCCAGGAATGCTGATGATCGATCATCATAATCTACAATAAAAAGCTCCCATTTCAATCCTGGGAGCTTTTTATCAAAATTTTGTTTTCGGGGTTTTAGCGTTTAGCCTTCGTCTACGAATTTTGCGACTGCCCTATCAGCGTTATCATAGGTTTCAAAAAGTTCGATCAGTTTGGTAATCATCAAAATGCTTTTTACTTTTTCGGTTACGCTGGAGAGTTTGAGTTTACCGTTTGCGCCTTGTAGTGAACTCATACAGGACATCAATATTCCTAATCCGGAGCTGTTCATCCATTTGACACCTTTAATATCGATTACGACCTTTAAAATACCATCGGCAATTAAACTCTTTACTTTTTCGTGCAGCGCTGCGGAATCAGGGCCGCCCATCATGTTTCCACTCACAGTTAAGACGGCGACATCCCCTTCCATTTTCTCTTTAATTTTCATGTGATCTCCTTTATTAATGATACATGACAGGCAACTTAATGACCTCTCCCGGGTATAAACGCTCTAATTTATCTAAATCGTTGAAATAAAGCAAAAGATTTACAGGGAATTTAGATTTTTTATGCGCCAGGCTCCAGAGGCTTTCACCGGGTTTGATGGTGTAATCGATTAGTCTTACTGTTTTATTGCCTTCCAGGTATTCACCAATCATTTTCACATGAAAATTCAGGCGTTTCTCTAAAAATTTATTTGGCGGCACTTCAGAGAAATCGAGCTGTAGTTTTTGGCCGGTATATAATTTTTGATGGTAAGAAATATTATTCATCCGCCGGAGATGATTGATATCAATGTTCAACCATTCGCTAAAGTGGCCGAGCGTCTCCTGCGGATATACGGTAATGATGGTGTTTACAGCGCTAAGCCTATTTTTAAGCATGGAGAAAATTTGCTGCCGGGGAATTTCCTGCGTATTGTATGCAATTTTCCAATTACTTAAGGACGCCAGGTAAGGCGATTTATATTCCACGTTATGCTTATTAAGGGCATAAGATGGTGTTGAAGAAGTTTGCTTTTCCCCAACTTTTGCAGTAACCGTTTCCGTTTGGAAGTCGAAGATGGTGTTAAATTGCCGATTATTCTCTACGCCCGGTTTAAAGAAAGCGAATAAGTTGTTGAGGGAAGAATTTTCCGACCGGCTTACGGAAACAGCGTTTTTGATTTCGAGCGTGATTTCAAATCTAAAATTTTCAGCAAAAACAGGATTATCATTCGTTTCTGCAACCAACGGTTTGGAAAAATTTATCCATTCCGAATTCTTTGGCGATTTTATTTCACGAGTTGATTTAGTTGCAAGTAATGGAGCTTCCGAATTAAGAATCGCCGGTTTTTGATTATCTTCCAGCGCATACCATTGCGGTATTAACTCGCTCTTGATCTTAGCCGTAATTGGTGGCTCCACTCCTGTTTGAAAATCAGCCAAAGATCGTTTTATGGCCACCCTGCGCGCCTGTAAATCCTTGAATTTTAGCAGCACAATTTTTTCCTGGTGGGGATCTTTTTTGGCCCGGGTAATCTTTCCAAAATCATCTTTCGAGGCGCCGAGCGATGCTAAAATATGCTGCGGATCTGCGGTTAGCGGCAGGCGAATTGTGTAATTCGCCGGTACTCTCCGGCTGCCACGCCAAACCTGCGATCTAAATCCCGGGTTTAGGCGTTTAAATTCAAGAAAATCAATGTTATACGTTTTTGCAAATTTGTTTAACGCTACCGGTTTAGAAACCGTTATTTCCTGAAACAAAAGAACAGGGTCTTTTTTGATGTTGGGAAAATAATGATCGATACTATCGCAAATTTCCACGACGGCCAATACTTCCGGATAAAAGTTTTTGGAAGCAAACCCAAAGCTGCGCCGCAAGTATTTTTCGCGGATATTCAGATAACTTCCATGGCGGCGTTTGGCTTTTTTCATGCTGCCCAGGCCGTGATTATAGGCGGTAATGGCCAATGCCCAATCATTCAGTTTTCTATAATTATATTTCAATAAACGCGCTGCGGCTTTGGTAGAAATTAACGGGTCGTAGCGTTCATCTTTTATGCGATTTACTTTCATATATGACCGGGCGGTGCCGCGCATAAATTGCCACATTCCGGTTGCTCCAACGTGGGATCGCGCAATCGGGTTGAATGAAGATTCTACATGTGGTAAATAAATCAACTCCTGAGGGATGCCGTATTCGGCAAACGCCTTTTTAATATGGGGAAGATAGGCAAAAGACCGCGTTACCCCCGCTAAAAAATTTTCTCGAATCCCCTGTTGAGCGCGAATTCTTTTGGAAGCAATCAAAAATTTATTTTTATCCTTAATACCGATAAATTGTTGGTATACTTGTTTTTCCCAGGAAGTTAACTCTGCTGCATTATATTTTTTGGAATGAAATTTCAGCAGCAGGTCTTTGATCTCTTTTTTTATCGCCTTTAACCGCTTTCCCCGCCGGCGGTCGCTGAGGGTGGAATCAAAGGAAACCAGCTTATAAATAATATTAAGTCTTTCCGAGTCGTGAATGAGGTATTGGTTGGAGGAATATTTGGTGAAAACCTGTTTCCAAAAATCCACTTCAACAGATAGCGCCTCGCGATGAGGTAGGTTGGATTTACGGCTATTTTCGGCAATAGCGGTTGCAAACCATCCGCAAAGCATCAAAATCACCAATGTAGTAATTCTTCTCCGCATTCTCCCCTCAAGATTGGGATAATTATCTAAACGCTTCCAATTTGGAAACCGTAATTAAGAAATGTGTTTAGTAGTACGTGTTGCGCGATATTGTGGAATACGCGTCACGCAACATGTTTTTTAATCAAACCTTTCTACTTCGCGAAACCACGGTTCGCGAGCAACTTTTTCCGGGAATGCTGCAATATCTTCCGAAAGTTCATACGGGTGTATCAAGAGATGATACGTCCAGTAGTATTTCATTGCGCCACGCACGTAGCCGCGAGTTTGTTCGAACTCGATGTTCTCTATGAAAAAATCATCATCATCCGTTCCTATCCAGCGGCGCCAGCGATCAACGCGATGCTCACCGGCGTTGTATGCTGCCAGGGCGTGATAAAGATTGCCTTCGTAGCGTTTCAACAACTCGGATAAATAATAACTGCCAAGCTGAATATTAAACTCCGGGTCAAACAGTCGTCGAACGTCAGGCATTTCAACTCCCAGGCTTTCCGATAAACGGTTGGCCGTCGGTGGAATAATTTGCATTAGACCGTAGGCATTGGCGTAAGAGGTTATTACCGGCTCGAAAGCGCTTTCTTTTTTGATAATCGCCCAGATAGATGCCGGGGTAATATTCCACTTGCGTGCGTACTCATTAACTTCGTTGTCAAAATAAAGCGGGTAGAGGCTTTTGAATAAGAACACCCATTCCTTAAAATCCCGGCGGGAAAAATTTTCGTTATAAACTTTGCGGTACTGGCGATAGGCGCGACCGTAATTCATCATCTTTTCGTGCATTTCGCCCAGGGCAAAATTGATTTCCCATCCCGGTACTTTCAATGTTTTTGCTAATTGATTCAATTCTTTTTGCGCGTAGCTTTCTCCGAATATTTCCTGCACTAAAAGCGGTCTCTGAAAGTAGTCTAAATATTTGGGTAAAAATGTTACCGGTTTATGACTAATCTCCCATAATAAAGAATCAACAAATTCACGAACATATTCATGATCTTTGGTAAGCAGGAATGCTTTCAAATTGTAATAGCTATCGAATGGGGTATCCGCAACTTCATCCAACTGCGCCAGGTAAGTGGAATAATCTGCTTGCTGATAGTGGGTTTTCGAAATCCAATACTTAAACCGGCTTTTGTCTCTATCCTTTTTGGCATATCGCAGCGCTTGCTGCCAGTGTTGGCGAGCGGTGAAATAATCACCTTCTCGATAGTATGCTAATCCAATTCGGTAACGAGATTCGTTTACAAATTGATAGCGGGGATATTTTCGTATAATTCGTTTGTAATACGCCCGCGCTTGCGATAAGCTATCTTGTTTTTCACAAAGCCAGGCGATAACCCAAAGCACCTCCGGAGACAGGCCGTCATGCGGATATCGTCTTTGGAAAAGATCGTACGCTGCAATGGCTTTTTGGCGGAAACCTAGGCGTAAATTGCAGCGCGCGACGTTTAAATCGATATTTCGTTTATATCTTGCATGGGTAAATTTGCTGCGTTGCTTTTGGCTTTCCTTAAGCGAAGCCCAGTATTTTTTCTCGGCGTATAACTGCCGTATTTGCAGCCAGCGGATTAATTCTGTTTTTCCTTTCAATTCGGATTGCTTGTTCAGGAAATTTGTTGATTCGGTAAATTGTTCGGTTTTTTCCAGGTAAGTATAAAGCTTTTGTAAATTTGTATTGGGAATCGCTTTTCCGTTGTAATACGCCTTTAGCTCCCGGTACGCCATCCTGCTTTGCGGGTGAAACGGGTATTTTCCGATTAAGGTGAATGCATGGCTTCGCATCGTTTTGGTATGTCTACGCGCTTTGGCGATCACAATGAGATGTCCATAGATATCGCCTTTATCGAAGCCGCGATATTTTAATATTGTTCGATGATAAAAATTAGCAGTATCCCAGCTTGCTTTCTGGAAAAACAGGTGAGCTAAAAGGGAATCAACCGAACTTCGGAGAGGATTTTTTTTATACGTTCTCCGAAATTGCCGCAGGTTTTTGATTGCCCCGGTTGTATCCCCCAATCGCAATTGTGATTTTGCGGCAAAAAACTCCGAGTCATCTATTACCGATTTCACGGTAGAACGCGTATTTTGGAAGGCGGTAGCGGCTTCTTGATTATGGCCGGTTTTATAGAGACAATAAGCGATTTTTAGCTGAACTTCCGGGAATCGAGTGGCAAATGCCTGGTTTTCATCCAGGGCTTTATAAAAAGCTCCCAGTGCTTTCTCGTAATTGCCTTCCTCGTAAAGTTGATTAGCTTCGTAATAGAATTGGTAACCGGCATCCTGCTGATCGGCATAGAGCAATGTTGCCCCACCCAAAGCCAGCAAACATTGGATATAAATGGTTAATTTTAAAATAAGGTGCCTTGTCATTATATCATCGGCCTCCGTGCCTATTAAAATTACCCATCAATCTAACCTCCTATCCTCAAAGCTTGTGCTTAAAAACACTATATCAAGTTACTTTTATATATGTAAAAAAATTTTGAGACGCAAATTATTTTATGCAAAAATTATATATTTTTGATAACGCTCAAATTATAATCCTGTAAACTTTTACGGTGAGAGAGGGTTATCGTTCCTACTAAGTGAGTAGAATCGAGGTTGGTTTGTATTATAAGCCACAAATAGCATGAATTAAAGTTGATAATTATACTAAAACGCAAAGGGGAGATTACCCATATTTAATGATCAATTTTCACTACATCAGCGCAGCAAAATCATTTTCCTGGTTCGTTGATATTGGCCGGATTTAAGTGTGTAAAAGTAGATGCCGGAAGCGAAATCATCAGCTTTAAAAATGATGTTATGTTCGCCAGTGCCCATGCGATTATTTACAAGTGTGGCGATTTTCTGGCCGGCGGTATTATAAACTTCTAACGACACTTCTCCGGCATTTTGTAATGAAAATTCTATTGTGGTTGAAGGGTTAACAGGGTTTGGATAATTTTGCTGCAACTGAAAAGAAACCGGTACGCCTGGTGTTTCATTCGTTGTTTCGACAGCGGTTACTGCATCTTCAAGATAATCCAGAATCACATCCAGGGTAGCTTCCCGCGCGGCATTGTTGCCAATGGCTTCCCAACCAAATCCAAAGAATACCGTTCTCGCCGAATTTAATTCGATTGCAGCAGCAGCGGTTAATGCCGAATTGGTGCCGTACTTAAAAATCGTTCTGGCAATTGCCGGATCTTCGATTGATAATTGATCACGGGAGTTCTGGTTATTTGCGCCACCGGAACCGGCAGAGGGAAATACCATTCCATCGGTAATATCGTTATCGATCCCAAGAATAATTGGTATGGAGATATTTTTAGCAAATGAAATTCCCATTCGGTTTAACAATTCGCTTCCTGATAATTGCTCGGCAATATTTTGCCCGGTTAAAAACAGTTCTCCATTATTATTAATGTGGTCTAACAATACATCCTGCTCTGCTGCCGTCAGCGTAACGCCGTTGCCATCGCCGGTAAACCATACGATAATTCTATTAGGGAATTTTTCGATATCGCTTAACTGGGGTGCACCGCTAGCTTCGACATTCCAGGTAAAATAACTTCGCGAGATATTCGCAAAGGCATTTTGAAAAAAACGCTCATACTCCTGCCCACCGTCATCGTCTACTAACATGACATCTGCCGGGAGCAGCGGAAGAGAAACTTGCTGGCCGGAAGGTGAAACGTTTGTTACAATTTGCGAAAGCGGGGCAAACGGAGATTCCAAAGGTAAAATATCGATTCTAAAATCTTCTTCTGCCGGCACAGTTACGGAAAATCCGCCGGAATTATCGGTAGACAGAACTGCGATGGGTTCTTGCGGTACGCCGGGTTTTTCGGACACGGCAGCAATCGTAATTTCGGCAGGAACCGGGTTACCGTTTCTGGCGTCAACAACGGAACCGGTAAGCTGCACCTGCGAGCTGGCAGTTAAACTGAAGTTTCGGGTGATGGTTTGTGTTTGCCCAATGCCGCCCGGCGGGTTAAACGAAATTTGTGTTGATTGTGACCGATACCCATATAATTCTGCTCTCATTGTATAGTCTTGAAGCAGACTTACTGCGAGGTAATCCCCGCTTTCATCAATCGCTACCGCTGTTGCCGCTCCGGGAACCTGGTACCAGGCCCCGGAAAATTCTACCGGGCCGATCAAACTTGCCGCGAAAATCTCATCGGAAACCAGCGCTGCTTGCGGCAGCGGTTCGCCGGTTGCAGCTTTGGTAACCGTGCCGCGAATCATCCAATTGGGATATAAAAATGCCGCGGCAGCTTTATCATCAAAATGAAGTGATCGCGACGTGGTATCGCCAGGGGCGGAGAAGGCAAACATAGTGGCTGAGGGGAACGAAGGGCCGCACCCGCGCTGGCCGCCATTGCCAGAAGGGCCGGTGTGCATTATGCCCATGTGATGCCCAAATTCATGAGCGGATACGCCTTGCAAATCCTGCTGCCCGAATTCTCCATTTAACGCCGGCGGGAAATCACGAGCGTTAAATATATAATCCGACTCTACAGCGCGAAAAGACGCCTCGGAGCCAGAAGTAAACGTGCTGGAAAACGCAATGGCATTGGATCCCGGCGGCCCAAAATTAACACCCTGGCGATCAAAAAATACCAGGTTAACATTGTCCCTGGCAACATTTTGCGTGGATGTAAATCCGCCATTCTCGAATTTCCAAAAACTGGCGGGAATATCATTCCACACTTGTGCACCGGCGTCTATGGCTTCTACCCATTCCGATGGTGCGGAGTTGTGTATTCGATAAACAAAGGGAATGTCGGAAACCCGGTAGCGCCGGAAATTGCCTTGTTGATCCGTTTGCAAGCAAAACGCCATAAACAGCCAGCAGGTGGGCATCAGGATTCCAATTAATTTTATGTGTTTTACTATTTTTTTCATAGATAGTCGAAGAAACGAGCTATGTACTGATCCTTCACATTCACTCGATTTCGGTAATGTAGGATTTTACCTCCTTAAGAAACGCTGTCATCGGTGTGCGATTGAAGACGGTTTGCGGATCGATGTTTGCATTTGTTGCAGGATCGATGAGGTTGACATCCTGCAGGTCATTCACAACAAATTGTTGGCCCAACTCATCTGTAACAATTTTAAAACTGCCAAGTGCAATGGAATGTATCCAATAAAAACCCTGGTGTTTTACAAGGAAAAATACTGCTTTATCACCAATATTGAATTGCGGGGTGCCGGGGATATTCAATCCGAAATCATCTATTTTACCCCCTAATTGGCGTACGGCAATCGTGGTATTTTTTTCGCCTTTCAATTGATCGTCGATGGCAATTTTTAAATCAGTGCAGATTACCTTTGCGGATTTATCCAGCCACACACATTCGGTGGCGGCAACTTTTCCCACGATGATGAGGGTTGATTCTTCAGTAAGTTCTTTCAGGGAGGCCTTTGCCAGGGTAAGCGAATATGAATAACTAATAAAAACAATTAAACCGAGTACAGATAATAACCATAAAATTCGAGTTCGATACTGCTTCAATTACAATGCTCCATCTTGGGTGTCTTCCAAATGCTGCTATTTTTCATATCGGGAAATAATTGTGGTAGATTTAACGGCTTTATCGAAATAAGTTTGTTTTACACTCAAATAATCAGGATTAGAAAAAAAGTTCTCGGATGTTACTTTGTCCGGGAAATAAATCGTAAAGACTCGATTGATGTCATTTTCCGTTTGGC
>CAXHHS010000104.1:0-12762 GCA_964015645.1 uncultured bacterium | reverse complement strand
GAAGCTCGTCGGCAGCGTCAGATGTGTATAAGAGACAGGTCTTTTAATCGCGTATCGAAGGATGTGGTGCTCTCCGCACCCTTCGATACGCCGAACAAACAACGTTCGGCTACTCAGGATGCTTGCCTTGAGCTTGTCGAAATGCTTATACTGAACTTTAATTTCTCAGCTCATAATTCCCATTAATAAATTTTTATCTATCACTTTCGTTCGCCAAAATTGGCTGTTGCTCCCCGCCAAATTCAATCCCAATCCCTTTTAACATATTAAACGGTAAGGACCCGCCAATAAACACAAACACATAATCGTTTGGTATTTCGTCTATTCCGGCCTCGGTTTGGATAACCACGGATTTTTCTTTTATTTCAATAACCTCGCTACTAAACATTGTCAAAACCCGCTTTTGTTTAATCTGGCGATTAATACGCTCCTCATTCTTTTTCTTGATGCGCACAAATCTTTCCCGTCGATAGGAAATAATCACAGAATTTCCTTTTTGACGGCCCAGGGCAATGGCAGCTTCCACCGCACTGTCCCCTCCGCCGACGATTAAAATATTTTCATCATTATAAGATTTTGCATCGACCAACTGGTACATCACTTTCGGTAAATCTTCACCTGGCACGCCCAGGCGGCGTGGTGTACCGCGTCGCCCCATCGCTAAAATAACGTTCCGGGCTTCAAAAGCCTTCCCGGTGCTGTGGATAGAAAATGTGCCATTATTATTTTGAATGCCTTCAACCTTAAAACCGGTATCAACTTGAATTTTGTATTTGTTAATAATGTCTTGCCATATTTCCAGTAATGTTTCTTTGCGATACTCTCTCTTGCGCAGCCAACCATACATCGGGAGTTTGACCGGTTGGTTCATCACCAATTTTCTGCGGGGAAATTGAAGGATCGTGCCGCCCGGGTCTTGCTGATCCAAAACAACATAGGAGAGTTTATTTTCGATGGCAGTTAAAGCGGCGGTTAATCCGGCTGCTCCTGCGCCAACAATGGCTACATCTTTCGTGCTTTGATCAGTTGACCGTCTACCGCTTTGCATAATTCCTTCAACTGCTGTTTTTCCCTGGTGAATGGCATTGCGAATAAGGGATATACCGCCCAGTTCTCCGGCAATAAATACCCCCTTCACATTGGTTTGGAAACAATCATCCAAAATGGGAATATCTTCGCGGGTAGTGATGTCGCCAAGGCCAACTCGGATAGCCGAAACCGGGCAGGCTTTTTCGCAATATCCATGCCCCACGCAGCGCAGGCCATTGATAATTTGCGCTTTGCCGTACACCACGCCCAATACATCGCCTTCCGGGCAGGCTGCTACACAGGAGCCACAGCCGATACATAACGATGTATCGATCATGGGAAATTGTGCCATCGGGCGGGTGATTCCCAGCCGCTCTGCTTCTGCTCGCCGTTCTAAATTTTTCCGGTTCTGTCGCCGGATTTTTAAAAAATAGGGGATAATAACAATAATCGATAGAATAATCGTTACACCATAAATCAACTCTGATTCCATTACTATGTTCTCCTTAAAATCGTATGCCAGCTTCTGCTAATATTCGGTGGCCGTTTACATCACTGCCCCAATCATATTCATATTGTGCGGAAAAAAATAACCGGTTTAATAATGTCAGGTGACTATCGAATCGCAGCGAATGGTTGCTTCTGGTATTATTTGTTGCCGCAATTTGATATGTGTAATTTCCATAACCGGCTTCCAGGCGATGCCCATTCCGAAAACTTTTACCGATCCTAAATGTGGTATTTGCACCATTGGTAAATTGATTCGAGAATGCGGCAATATTTGCCCCGATAAAAAGGCGGTTCATCAAAAAATTAGTTTTGCGCACGCCGCCGGAAAAAGAGTAGGCCGGTTTTGGATCGGATTGCCGTTTGCGAATACCGAGATTGGTATGGAAATAGAGACCATCCGGCAAACGAACGGAAAGGTTTCCGCGCAGCCCCAGGCGCAACGCATCGTCAAAAAGGCTATCGGCCAGGGAGCGAATTTCGTAAGTCCAATAATTCTTTCGATCATCGAATGTTAAACCGGTGGAAATGCTCCGATTAACCCGGTAGCGAGCGGAAAGGAACAAATTTGACAGGGAAACGGTTTGCCCGGCCTTTTCCTTGCGCCAATCCCGATTAATGTCAATTTCCGCACTCTGGTATAAAAACAGCCGTGTGCCCCGGCTAAAATTATTTTGGAGATAAACAAATTCCCGGCTTACGACCGATGAATCATATTCTGCCACACCAGCTAAAACGGACTCAAATCGATTGCTGCGAAAATCCCCATTTAAATAATGAAAATATGCCCCGTATTTGCGACCATGAGTTTGAAAGTTCGATGTGCGCCAATCCGGTTGTGTGCCAACCAACGCTCCCACCCGCAGTGAAGGCGAAAGATTACTTTGAAGCTGCACGCCATCAAAATAGCCCGCCCCGCTTAAGTGGTTTGAGGTAATTCGCCCGATTTTAAAATTGAAAGGAGCGTGAGCAGCATCGTAAGATAGCGACACTTCATACACTCGATTTCGCCATTCACTTTGGGGAACCGCCGGGCGAATTGGCCTGCTGCGCTGGTTATAGCGAGTCCTGGTGCGCAAGCGAAAGGTGATATCCTTGTCAGCGATATTCCGGGCTTTAAAATTTACCCGGAAAGCCGGTTGGCTAAAATTTAAATTATTGGCGGTTAGATCATCAAATCGGTAAAGCTCGGCGGAAATGTCGCCACGGGTGCGGGCAAACGGCGTTTCTTTCGGTTTCCTCTTACGAGATTCGCTATAGCGATTTCGCCTTTGCATGGAGGCAATTTCCATATCAAGCGCTTGCATGGTTTTTTTCGCGAAGACAACCGCAACATCACCAATGTTGATGTCAGCGTTTTTTTCAAATATTCTACAAGATGCGGATTTTTCCGATATGGACACCACTTCCACTTTCGCAAGTGTTACACTATCGCGAACAATTTTGAGATGATCGCCAATATTTAACCCCGCAGCTTTACCGCCGCCTAGAAAAATATGCTGGCTGGAAATATATCTTACTTTGAAACTCGCCGTGCTATCCTGGGCGGAAAGACATGCACTTAACATTAGAATCAATAAAATGAATCCGTAATTTCTCATTGGGTTAAATCCTCAGTTATAGATTGTTTCCCCTGGTACGATCCAATGTTCCCGGAAAAAATCCCCGGTCAAATGACTTAAATGCTTTAGAATTTCCATTTGGGTGGCAGTCTAAACAGGCAATGCTTTCATACATATAACCGTTTACTTCCGAATGCTCATCATCCATTTCGCTTTTGCGATGTTCGTGACAAAAAATGCACTCGAACGTAGCAAATGAAGCCGGGTTTACGTGGCAGTCAGCGCAATCATTCCACTCGCCTCTATGTTTTCCGGAATTGATGGGAAAAAATTGACTGTCGTGGTCAAAATTTGCATCATCCCAATTATTTGTGTTATGGCAAGATTCGCAATCTGTAGGGAATCCCGCGGCAATGTGATTCGGATCGTTGGTGTTTTCGTAATCTGCCTGGTGGCAGGAAAAACATTCGGCTGGCGTTCCGGCAAACACATTGTTGATGTGGCAGTCAGCGCAGGCGGTATTTCGATGCTGGCCTTCCAATGGGAAATCTGTAGTACTGTGGTCAAATTCGCTATCCCAATTGTTAGCTGTATGGCAAGTTTCACAAGTATTCGGAAATCCGGCGGCAATATGATTCGGATCGTTGGTATTTTCGTAATCCGCCTGATGGCAGGCAAAACATTCGACCGGCGTTCCGGCAAACACATTGTTGATGTGGCAATCGGCACAGGCAGTAGTGCGATGTTGGCCTTCCAGCGAAAACCCGGTTGTGCTATGGTCAAATTCGCTATCCCAGTTGTTTGTCGTGTGGCAAGTTTCGCAAGTATTGGGAAATCCGGCAGCGATGTGATTTGGATCGTTGGTATTTTCATAATCCGTCTGATGACAGGAAAAACAATCCATTGGCGTTCCGGCAAACACATTGTTGGTGTGGCAATCAGCGCAATTGGCAAAACGATGCTGGCCAGTTAACGGAAAAGCGGTCAAATCATGATTAAAGGTATCGGTATCCCAGGAAATTTCCGAATGGCAAGTTTCACAGGTTGTCGCAAATCCCGCGGTTTCGTGATTGGGATCCCGGGTTGCGTGATATTCTTGAGAATGGCAGCTATAACAATCCGCAGGCGTCCCGGCAAAGGAATTGGCGTGACAGCTATTACAATCAGCAAAGACATGTGCCCCGCGCAATTCAAATGTATTTGTGTGGGTAAAGCCGGCATTTTCCCAATTGTTTGCTTCCGGGCGATGGCATTCCTGGCAATCCATGCTAAACTGCGCTTTGGCATGATTGGGATTTGTTGTCAGTGCAAAATCTGCCAGGTGACAGCCATAACAGTTGGTGGGAGTTCCGCTAAATTCCAATCGCTGCTCTCCAACATGGCAGGATTGGCAATCGGCAACAGCATGAACCCCGATCAAGGGAAATCCCCGGGAAGAATGCAGTTCAAACATGTCCAGGACATTTTTCCAATTATCCGAATGATGGCAGCTCTGGCAGTCTAAGCCAAATTGCCCGCGGTGCACGTCCGTATGGCAATCTGCGCAGGTTGTGCCGATCTCTTTAAACACCAGGCTCTGGTGACAGCTAATACATTCCAGAAAGCGATGTTCGCCCTGGAGCGGGAATTCGGTATCATCATGGCTAAACTTCAGCGGAGATTTTTTTTCTGTCCAGGAAGATGTTGTGTGGCATTTAAAACAATCCCATTTAATTGGCCCGTGAGGGTTTTTCGTTTTTTTTTGTGCGGATAACTGGATTGAAAAACAAATGATAAATAAAAGCGCAAACTTTGCATTAAGATGCAAAAATTGCAGCCTGTCGAAAAAAGTTTTCTGCCGCTGCGACATACCATAACCTCTGTTGTTAAATCCATTATCAATTTCTCATCCTCGTTTTCTATCTCCGCCATCGCTATGACACGAATTGCATGTCATTTCCAGCGGCTTGTATTTAACAAAAACGATGCCGCCTTTTTCGATCTTTTTATGGCACTCCTGGCACGCCACTCCCTGGTGCGCCCCTTCCAGTTTAAATTGTGAATCACGATCATGGTCAAACTTATCGGCCAGCCAGTTATCGGTTATATGGCATTTGCTGCATTCTGTCAAACGCAGAACCTCGCCATTTGCGGCGCTCTTCAAATCAAACTGTCCCCGGTGTATATCTTGATGGCAATCGCGACAGTTAAAAGCTGCAAATTCAAAGCGGTTTATTTTTAACATTGATGGCTGATCGCGGTGGATTTCTCTATCACCGGGATTGCCCTGGTGGCATACAAAACAGGGAATAGCCAAATGGGCGCCGGTTAATGAAAAATCGCTTTGATTGTGTTGCTCTATGGTAAAAGTTGATGGAGCAAATCCATGAACCGTGTGGCATTCTTCGCACGCACCCATTTCCGTTCTTCCAGCAAATTGGCCTTCATGAAAATCGGAATGGCAATCCATGCATTTCGCAAACTGAAGCCCGCGATATGGTTCTCCGGGCTTATGGCATTTTTCGCATTTTACGGAAGTATGCTGGCCTTCCAGCGGGAAACGGGTTTGATTATGATCAAAATTGACGAGATTGGTTGAACGCCAACCTAAAGTGTTGTGGCAAGTTTTACAACTATTTCCAAACTGCCCCTTGTGAGGATCCTTGTGGCAATCTCCGCAGCGAGCGAATTGAATGCCGGTGAATTTTGTAAAACTAGCATCATTCGCAAAACGGTTATCTGTAACGGTTTGATGGCACTTTTCGCAGGAAACCCCGGTGTGTTTTCCGGTTAATCGAAAATTTGTTCGATCATGACTAAATTCCGGCGCCGGCTTCCATTTATTCATAATATGGCAGCTCAAACAATCACTTTTTAGCTGGCCGCGATGTTCATCAATATGGCAGCTTAAACAGGTTTGCGATAACCCCAGGAAGGTACGATCGAGGTCTTTTTTTTGTTGCCGGAAGCGGTTTTTATCTTGAATATTTTCGGATTGATGGCAGTTACGGCACTCCAATTTTGCATGCCCGCCTTCCAGATGATAGCCGGTGAGAGAGTGGTCGAAATCCTCCATATCGATCTTCCAGTGCACCATTTCAAAATCGCGGCCATGATGATCGCTGTGGCAATCGATGCACTGTTTATAATCCGGCTGTGCATGTAATCCTTTTCCGGCGTCGATTCGTTCTTTTAGCAGGATATGGCATGTCAAGCAGTTCTCCGGTGAAATTTGTTTACCGGCGGTATGGCATTTTGTGCAATTTTTTAAGCCTTCGATTTCTGCATGTGATTGGTGTAAATCTCCCGGCGAAAGCTGTGCCATCAAAGGGATTGATTTGATTAAGAGAAGAGGTAAAATGAGGAATATTTTTGAAATAGGATGTTTTTTTCGCACAAGCATTTCCATTGTCATAACTTCTTTAAAAACAGTTAATTGAGCTGTGTCTTCAAACTCTGGTTTTAGATCATTTTCAACTTGAAATTTAAAATATCCAGGTATAACCCAGCCAAACCGCTACGCCAATATGAATAAACATGATAACATAAAGTATAATCGCGAAGGGCTTGTGGAATACATGCCAGTAATGAAATAATTGTTGAACCTGGTTCAAGCGTTTTGCACGCCGCTGCAGGTTGATTTGCCGCCAGACAAGATGCACCGTTTTATAAAGATATGGCTCCTCCAGGCCTAATACTCTACGAATTTGACGGCGCGTGGCACGAATTCGAAAAGGGTGAAAAATAGAACGGAGAGGATATTTTAACAACACGCCCAATAAGCTTTCCTTTTTAGCAATTTTGACAGCGATCATCTCATCTAAAAGTGCAATTTGCTGGTCGCTTAGATTTAAAGATGATTGCAAATCCCGGTAGTAACTTTTGTTAAGTGTAGAGATGTCTTTTAAACTCAATTCGACGCCATCAGGGGTGCGGGGTATTTGTTTATAAAGATACCGGCCAACCACGCCGCTTAATGCAACCGCAATCATTGCCCAAAAGGCAACGGCTACCAATCCTTCTACTTTAAAGGAGGTATGCAGAATGATAAGCAGCGGCCCCATCACGCCAAAATAAGTGTGGATGTCCAGCCAGCGGCTGAGCTTTCCCCAATTGCCAAATAACCTGGTTCGTTTGCGAATGGAATAGAGCAGCATAAACAGCATCATCAAACCGCCAATGACGCCGAAACCCTGCCCATACAAGCCCGCCGGGCGCAAACTTCGATACTCTGTATGGTGTGGGCGTTCTTGCAATGGAATCTGATAATATTCCAACCCATCGATTAAAAAATAGACATAAAGTGAAAGTGAGACGAGATATAAACTCCTTAAAAAAAATTTGAAATAACCTAACCGGGGTTTTGCAACTGTTAATTCGAATCTTTCTGCGGCTACCTGCATTTTTCTCCTTCTCCGTTTATCTTTTTAGCGCTAAGAAAGCATTTTTATTTGCTCAATATCTGTTTTAGGGTTCCGCCACTAATTAATGACTATACAATGACCCGGGCTTAAACCCTCTTTGTTGCTATCAAAAATGATACCGTATTCAAATTCAATGCCAACAAACAGCAACGCTTGCCTGGCGTGGAATAAAGTTGATGAAGATTGATGTAATAAACATCTTGACAAAAAATAGCTCCTTTACTATCATAATATTGTCTGATCGTTATAAGGCGAGGAAACGTATATCTCTTCATCAGTATTTTAAAACATTTGCATACACAGCTTAACCAGTGTTGTCTGCTCAGCGATTGTCTGAACCTGCAATAATCTGAAAAGTGAGAATTCTTGTGAAAGCTCATGGATACGGCGGTAAATGTGATTTTGCGACTCGCTATCACCACAGCTATCTGAACCGTTGGTTTAATGATCGATACACCGGGTTCCTGATCGTTTTTCTAACAATAACATACTTTCCGTTTTTCACACTATTCGCCCAACCTCAAGATGCCAACCAAACAATAAAAAGTGGACAGGAGCTGTACCTGGCGGCTTGCGCCTCCTGTCATGGTGCTGATGGCCGGGGAGAATCGCAAGTAATCGTGGGGTTTGATACGCCGCTTCCCGATTTTACCGATTGCCAATTTGCCTCTCGCGAGCCGGATGCAGATTGGATTATCGTTGCGCATGAAGGTGGGCCGGTAAGAGGGTTTTCCGAGATGATGCCTGCGTTTGGCGAAGCACTCACCGAAGACGAACTTCAACGTATCATCTCCTTTATTCGCAATTTCTGTGATGACGCTGCCTGGCCGCGTGGAGAGTTAAACCTGCCGCGCCCGTTAAATACCGAAAAAGCATTTCCGGAAGACGAAGCCGTTGTAACAACCACAATCGACGCCGAGGGATCCGGCAGCGTCAAAAACGATTTGCTTTATGAACGGCGGTTTGGATCGCAAAACCAGGTCGAGGTAAATATTCCGGTTAGCGCTCGCCGTTTGGAAAGCAGCGATTGGCGGGGCGGAATTGGGGATATTAGCATTGGGTATAAAAGAGTTTTGTTTCATAGCATAAAAAGCGGGGCGATCTTCAGCCTGGGCGGTGAGATCATTCTGCCAACCGGCAAGGAAAATGATGGCCTGGGAAAGGGATTTACTATCTTTGAAGCGTTCACCGCCTTTGGAAAAATTTTGCCATCGGATGGGTTCTTCCATTTCCAGGGTGGAATTGAAGTACCAACAGATCGCGATCGTGCGAAGGAAGAGATTTTCTGGAAGGCCGCCGGGGGAAAAACGTTTGCTGCAAATAACGGCTTTGGCCGCTCCTGGTCTCCAATGCTAGAAGTGCTGGGCGTTTACGAGGTTGAGGAAAAACAAACCCAATGGGATTTGGTGCCGCAAATGCAAGTAAGCCTTAATACCCGCCAACATATCCTGCTGGGTGCTGGCGTTCGGATTCCGGTAAGCAATGCGGACTTGCGGCCAACGCAAATTATGTTATACCTGTTGTGGGATTGGTTCGACGGAGGAATTCGCGATGGGTGGTAAATCAATGGGAAAGATGATGAAATCAGCGATTTTTGTGCAGGAAAAAATACAATACATCTGCCGCTGGCGAGCGTTGTATTTGCTGATGTTACTTGTATCGCTGCCTTTATTTTCGCAAGGTGATGCATCGAACCACTACGCTCCGGAAACCATTTTTGCAGCATCAGATCGTTGTTTTGCCTGCCATAACGGGTTGACAACGCCAACGGGTGAGGATGTCTCCATCGGTACAAACTGGCGGGCCAGTATGATGGCAAACTCCGCTCGCGATCCATACTGGCAGGCCTCCGTACGGCGGGAAACGATAGATCATCCAAATGCCAGTGCCGCTATCGAAGCAGAGTGTGCCGTTTGCCACATGCCGATGTCGAGCTATATTGCGAAAGCAAAGAATGAAGAGAGTGAGGTTTTTGCCCATCTTCCCTTTCAACCGGGTTCGCCGCTCTCCCAACTTGCCGCGGAAGGCGTATCTTGTACCGTGTGCCATCAAATTGAGCATGAAGGGCTTGGCAGCAAAGAGAGTTTTGTTGGGGGATTTAATATTAACGTAAACGGCACCGAAAGCGGGCGGCAGCTTTACGGGCCGTTTCAAGTTGACGCCGGACGAACTAAAATTATGCGTTCTTCAACTGGCTTTAACCCGGTAGAAGGTAACCATATCCAAAAATCAGAGTTGTGTGCAACTTGCCATACGCTTTACACAAAAGCGTTGGGACCAGGTGGAGAGGTCATCGGGGAGCTGCCAGAACAGGTTCCTTACCTGGAATGGTTACACAGCGATTTTCGAGAAGTAAAAAGCTGCCAGGACTGCCACATGCCTGTGGTCGCTGATGCGATTCCGATCACGTCAGTGTTGGGAAATCCACGGGAGGGCGTGTCGCGACACGTTTTTTTAGGCGGCAATTTTTTTATGCTGAGGATGTTGAACCGCTATCGAACCGATTTGGGCGTTACTGCGCTGCCACAAGAATTGGAACTTTCTGCAAAAAGAACAATCGCTAACCTGGAATCCAATTCCGCTGAAATTTCAATTGATAATGTTGAACGAAAAGAAGATCACCTGAAAGTAGAAGTCTCAATTAAAAACCTGGCAGGCCATAAATTGCCGACAGCATATCCATCACGGCGAGTGTGGTTAAACCTGGTTGTACACCAGGGAAATCAGGTGATTTTTGAATCCGGTGCAATTAACGAACAAGGCCAAATTCTCGGCAATGACAACGATAGTGACAAGAATCGTTTTGAGCCGCACTATACCGAAATTAACAGCAGCGGCCAGGTGCAAATTTACGAATCGATAATGGCAGATCCAGCCGGGATGCCAACAACCGGTTTGCTGTCTGCGGTACAATTTGTGAAGGATAACCGGCTCTTACCTACCGGATTCGACAAGACAACCGCGAGTAAAGACATTGCTGTTCGCGGCAAAGCGGCGCAAGATCCTGACTTTGAAAATGGGGATCGCATCTCATATTCAATTCCGTTAGGCAATGCCGGGGAATCGCTCCGGGTTGAGGCCAGGCTCTGGTACCAACCGATCTCCTTTCGCTGGGCAGAAAACCTCCGTGAATACAAAGCGATAGAAACCGAACGTTTTGTTAAATATTATGATGCCATGTCTTCCGCCTCTGCCATCATCCTTGCCCGCGCATCAACAGAAATAAATTAGGAGCGTTAAAAAAATGTGTCAAAAGGAATTATTGTGACGTAATAGAAAACATCGTAGATGTTTCATTATTGTAGCAAAAGGATATTTATATCACACCATATCCTCGTAGAGGATGCACAAACAAGGAGCAGGATTATGGGTACCGATTCAGAATATTTATTCAACCAATTAAAAGTTATGCGCATTGGGTTCGGTTTTGCATTACTGACAGTGTTGTATGGCTTTGGCCTGGGAGGCGTTTTTGGAGGATTTGAAGATGATATTAAAGGACATTTGAAAGGCTCAGCCCAGGCAGTCTTTGACACCGTTTATGAAAGTGATGAAGCAAAAATGGGAAAAATCACTAGCAAATCCTGGACATACTTTAAACGCGCGCACCTCCATGCCAATGGCATTGGCACTACCGCCATCGCTCTTAGCGTTTTGCTAATGTTCCTTTCCGTTTCTTCACGATTGAAGGCGATTTTATCCGGCGCAATGGGTATCGGGGCTTTGGGATACTCTTCTTTTTGGATGTTTGCCGCATTGAAAGCACCTGGTATGGGGAGCACCGGGGCAGCGAAAGAGTCTTTGAGTTTCCTGGCAACGCCTTCGGCTTTCCTTTGTATTGCGGGTGTGGTTATCGTACTCGGATTGTTTCTACAAAAAGCTTTTGGAAGCAAGCAATAAATATTCGATTTAAATGTTGTTTTAAGAAGCTTAAACCTGGGTAAAAGTTCAGTTCATTAAGGGTGAATTGAAGCCGATTGCCCTTTTGTGCTTGGCCCCTCGGTGCTGGCGCGTTCAACAAGCCCCCTTTGAAAAAGCGTATCGATAACTGCCTGGTTAAAACGCTTCACACCGGGCACGCTTAAATGGTCGCGATCTTGAAAATAGGGCACCGGTAGCGGCATTATTTTATTGAAATCCCAATACGGAATATGATATTTTGCAGCGATATTGGAAAACGTTTCGGAAATCTCGTTATAATTTTTAACGCTTTTACGCAATCGCGGCGGAACCGTTTGGGTAATTAGAATGATGCGAGCATTTCGCTCCTTTACAAACCGGATAATTTTTTCAAGATATTCAAGCTGATAGTCCAGCGGTATCACCTTACGGGGAACAACCGGTTTTTTACCCTCCTCGGAATATTGTGATGGCGTGGTAAATTCCACATAGCCGCCGGGAACATAAGCCTCGCCTTCCATCTCGATTTGTTTGATATGCGGTTCGCTGCCGGTTTTGCTGGCAATCCACTTGGCGATTACTTCATTAATGCCGTGCGGGCTGCCGACAGCGATTGCCATTTCCAGTAACTCCCGGTAAAACGGCATGTTGGTGGAAAGATCGTACAAACTCTCTAACCCATCGCGGTCCATCACATTAAAATACAATTCGAGAATAACCAATTCCGGTTTTAGCTGATCGAAATAATGTTTCAGTAAATAATAGCCATTCAGCGGTGTTTGGCCGGTGGTACCCATGTTAAATGTTTTTAAACCATATTCGTTGTAAATGCGGGTATCAAAGGTTCGGTAGCTGTGCGATGAGCCTAAAAACAGGATGTCTACATCATCGTAATTTTTTATATCCCGGAAGCGCTCCACAGTAAACCCAAATTCACCGGGAGTGACCGGGTTGCGGGTAGACAGCTTCATCAGCGTTGTGCTGCCGAGATTAACTCGCATCAAGAGAAATGCGCTAACCACGTATAAAACCACCAATATGGCGACAAATTTTATTGAATTCAGGATCATCTTTTTTTGAACGCGGATGACGCAGATGGCACGGATTTACACAGATTTATTCAAGGTCATGTTTTCAATTAATATTGATAGTCTGTGCAGATCCGTGTTATCAGTGTCATCTGTGTTCCCTTAAAGTTATTAGAACTGAAAATAAATAAACTCCGAATGGTTAAAAACGCCATAGAAAATAATGCCCAAAGTTACCACATAATAAAACGCCCAACGAAGCGCTGCCGGGCTTTTCCCGAACGGCCTGTCTCTTATACACATCTGACGCTGCCGACGAGCTTCTTGGTGTAG
>CAXHHS010000103.1:0-12801 GCA_964015645.1 uncultured bacterium | reverse complement strand
TCGCCTTCGTCGGAATCGACGACCCACGTAAGACGTGCGCCGATTCCCGAACGATTTGACTGTTTGCCGACCAGTTGGATGGTACTCCAGTGATTCTCATTACCGGGATTTTCGAACAGGGCATTATGGAACCCATCGTCAGGTAAAAAACCTCCTATCTGGACGTAAATATCCTGGTCGCCGTCATTATCCAAATCACCAAAGGCGATGCCGTGTCCTTTTTGCAAATGCCCAACGTTGGCGGCGGTAGTGACATCGGCAAAATATTTCCCCTTTATGTTCCGATACATACGATTGGGCACTAGTACGTCTAAGAACGGCGTGCCAGTACCCAGGTAAAAATCCAGGAAGCCATCGTTGTCGATATCGCCGTAGTTTGCTCCCATCGGGAGGCGTAAATTATACAGGTTCATCGCTTTGGTGGCGTCTACAAAATTCCCGCTGCCATCATTTCGAAATAACCATAACCGTTCGCCCTCGGCCGGTAGCCCCAGGTAATCCGCCGCAACGCCGCCGACACCGACATTGGGGTTATAACCGGCGACAAACAGGTCTAACCAACCATCGTTATCAACATCCCAGAACCAGGTGCCAAAGGTATGATACTCATCTTCTCCCATATTCAGCCCTGCTGCCCCGGTTACTTCCGTAAATGTGCCATCACTATTATTGCGATAAAGATGATTTTGTCCGACAATATTGGATACATAAAGATCCGGGTCGCCATCATTATCATAATCGCCCCAGGTAACGCCTTTAGTATGGGCCATGTTTTCTACCCCGGCTTCATCCGCTATATCGGTAAAAGTACCGTCGCCGTTATTGCGATATAGTTCGCTGGGAAACCATTCATTGCCGATGTAGACATCGAGATCGCCATCATTATCATAATCCGCCCAGGCGGCTGCCAGGCAGGGATAAGCGGTATCTCCCAAACCGGCGGCTTTGGTAACATCGGTAAATGTGCCATTGGGATTTTGCCGTAGCAGGGAATTGCGCTGGCGGCCATAGGGACTGTAAGTTAACCAGGCGCCGCGCAGTACTAAAATATCCAGCAGGCCATCGTTGTTATAATCCGCCTGCACCAGGTTAAACCCGGCTGTCTGCTCGTTTAAATTTGCCGGTATTGTCCGATCCGCGAAGGTGCCATCGCCATTGTTGTGATAATAGATCAACGATTCACAGGGATTGTATGTGGAAGTAACGATATCCAAAAAGCCGTCATTATCGAAATCATCTACAATTGCGCCGCCAACCCGGTTAAAGGCATCAACACCGGCTTGGGGGGCAATATCGCGAAAGCGCGGTGCGGAATGCGTCGATTCAATCATAAACATGGGAATCCGTTGTTGCTGTGAAAGCCCCTCCGGGTAGCTACCGGCAGCCATGTGGACAACATTGAGCAGCCAGCGCACTCCCGGTTCTTCTGGTTGATACTGAAGAAACGCTTCAAAATACGAAATGGCTTTTTGCGCCCCCACCGGGTTGTTCCAAACCCCGCTTTCACTAATCGGAAAAAGGCAGCGTTCGGGATGGTGCATGTTAATGCAGTGATTAATCTCCCCGCTGCGCAAATGGGCTACACCCAGTTCGCGGCGAATTTGGTTGAGGATTTCCTCCGGCAGGCGATTTTCCATCGCAAGCTCGTAGGCAGATTCAAGCTGGGAAATTGTTTCGGAAACGCGGCCATGCCCTAATAGATATTTGGCGAGCAGCAGTTTTACTTTCACCACTTCGCCTTCCTTGCCCGGCTGGGATTCGATCTTTTTTAACTTCGCTAAATTCTGTTTGATCAAGCCCTCTCCCAGGTAAGGCACATCATCTTCTGAGAGCCACTGGCAAAACTCTTCTAATTCTTTGATGGGCGGGTGCACCCATCCACGCAGCATCGCTTTCCAATAAACAAATTTGGCATTGCCATAAGCACCGGCAATTAAAATTAGTAAGGTTGCTACCAGCAATACTCTCTGTATTATCGAATGAAAAATTGACGGTGGCGTTTCGTTTGCGCTTTGTTTTCGTGAAAGCAGAAATACGCCGATCAGCAAAAGAATGCCCTGGCAGGCATAGAGTAATATTAGCGGTATGGCGCGTTCATTAAGTCCTATTCGTATAAGGATTTGCCCCACTGCCCATTGGTTAAACAGCAACCCGGATAAAATCATCAGGACGCCGGTGCTTTTGCGATTCATCAGCAGACCGCGCCATGATTTGAAAAATAATTTCATTTATCCTTTATCCTTTGGCATAGCCACTACCACAGGCACCGCTTACGCGGCACTGCGTGGCAACCTTTATCCTTTAATAAGATTTCATCATAAATCGCTGCCAAACGCTCGCCTTGTTTGATGGCGTCGTACTCTGCTTCGATATGCTGGCGGGCGGCAGCGCCCATTTCGGAAAATTGCCGGGGGTTTTTGATAAACGTCATTAGCTGGCGGGCCAGGGCTTCGCTATCGCGTTCCGGGGCTAATAAACCGGTGATGCCATTTAACACTACTTCCGGGATGTCGCAATGCGCGCTGGCAACGACGGGCATACCACTGGCTGCCGCTTCGATGATGGTTACCGGGGCGCCGCCTTCATTATCACCGCTGGCAGCCTGCACGCTGGGAGAAAGAAAAATGTGGTGTTCATAGTAAGTTTTTTTTAAAACCTCGTAGGGCTGCATCCCTAATAACGTGATGTTATCTTTCAAAGCGTGGCGTTCTATCGTATCTAAAATTTGTTGTTTGGCAGCTTGAGTTTCTTTGCGAAACGGAATATCATCGGTTTTCGGCGCATCACCGATAATCGTTAAGTGGGCGGAAATACCCTGGAGAATGAGGTGAGCAAGCGCTTCCACAGCATAAACAATTCCTTTCTTTTCCGTGAAGCGGCCGGCAATGAGTATTTTTAACGGCTCGCCGTTTTGCCAGCGTCGCGCTTGAAAAGGCAATTCATCCAACCGGATGCCCAGGTGCTGCACCTTAATTTTTTCTGCCGGGCATCCCAGGTCGATCAGCTGCTGTCGCATGTGATGGCCTTCCACTAAAAAACAACTGCCGAAGCGAAACAAATCGCGATATTTTTTTTGCCAAATGGGATAGAGCCGGGGAATTCGGGATGCGTCAAATCCGTAGAAAGTGGTTACCAACGGCACATTGGCGCGTTTTGCCAGACGAATGGCATCGTATCCGCAGAATCCGAAATGGGCGTGGATTAACCGCGCCTCTTTCCGGTGAATCAATTTGTAGAAAGCTGGATAATATCCGAACACTCGCTGGAAAGCCCGGTTCTTTCGCTGCTCCGAAACCGGTTGTTCATCCAGGGCATAATATTCGGGAGTTGTGCCACCATTTAAATTCGATGTCTTAAACGTTAGCACAAATGGCGTGTAGCGCACCAGGTAAGCCACCTGGGTATGAATCCAGTTTTCCGTTAAATGATAGTAGTGGTTAGCGTAATGTGCAACAGTGGGGGTAGACAAAATGGTTTATGGTTATTCCGTCTGTTTATAATCGCTGGCTCTGATATAGCGAAAATAGAGATTACACATTTCATCGGTAGAACGGTAGCCAAAGCTGACCGGCTGCGGCGGGCGATTGGGATTAAGCGGGTTGCCGGCAGAATTATCATAATAGGATATCACTTTGATTTCGCTGCCTTTGGGTAAGAATTGCAGTTCTTGATAATAATAAAGTTCCTGCCAGTTAAAATCGTATCGATCTGCCCATATCAAAGGCACAGCTTCCCCGGTTGGCAATGTCGCGATGGCTTTCATTTCGCTGCCTAACAAGTGCATGTGCGGACTGACGGCAACCAGGTAAACATCTTCTTCCAATTGGTAACTGATCGGAACTCCATACCTTGTTGCGCCAGCCGGGATTGTAAAATCTGAATTATTCACAACAAATTCATAAACACGAATTGGGGTTGGTTCCTCAAGAAAGTAAAGCCCCACCCGGGTGCGATCGCTTTCGGTTCTGCCGCTGCGATAATAATGCATATTGAGAACGATGTCACCGCCTTTTGGTAATAAAGTGCCCATGCCATCCGGCAAAACGAACGGACTCATACCGGGAACCCAACCGCCTAAGTTATTGGGTTTATTCATGATAGGGTGAGACGGTGGGTTGGATGGTCGTAATTTTTTTAGCAATGCGCCCAATTTCGTTTTTGCTTTATGGAATATCGAATTCGGCTGTGTTCCCGAACGATTGAGCATTACAGCGGTAAATCCCGGCTCAGGATCGGCAGCATCGCGCGCACGGGCTTTTCCGGTAGTATCAATCCGTACCGTAACGTGATGCACGATTTTGCGATTGCCCGGCTGAATATCAACAGCTTTGACATAGACATCTTTTTCGAAATTAGTGGGGATTACAAAATCGCGGAATTCGTCTTCACCCTCCGGGCCAAGTTCATATACGACCGGCATTTCCAAAATCAAATCCGGTTCGCCCAGGCTCCACTCATCCGCAAACAGCGGGTTGGGCGGTAGTTTGTTGAGATCGCCGGCCGGTGCCCCGGAATCCGCCCAGCGGGAGACCAGGGCAATTTCTCTTTCATCTAACCGGCGTTCATTTTTGAATTTACCGAAACCATGAGCGGCTTTCCAGGGCGGCATAATTCGTGCTTTGGTATAATAAGCGATCTCCCGCGACCAGATGCGGGCGTCCTGGTACGTCAACAATGAAAACGGCGCTACCTGTCCGGGGCGGTGGCAGGGCTGGCAATTCTGCTGAATGATGGGGCCGACATGCTCGGCGTAAGTTACATTTGCAGGCAGGTCTTTTAGCGCGCGGGAAACCTCCGCTGTATCCGTTACGAAAGAAGCCATTTCGGGAAATAGCACTTCAAATTCCTGGTTGGAGAAGGAGGGTTCGCGGGCGAATAGGAAGTATATTACCAATAAAATGACAGAAATTGAAGCTGCCATTATAAGAGATATTCGTATGATTGATTTACTCTTCATGCTTTTTGATAGTAAGGTTAAAGAAAAACCTTAGTATTAGAAACCCGTATCTAAAAACCGGAAAACTCGCTGTTCTTTGATCCATCTCTCAATTTCGGTGGCAGCAACGCGGTGGCCAGCCGGCCGCCAGTGAATATCCAGGTCCCAATTCAACTGCTTGTTTTTAATCGCTGCCTGGCGAAAGGTTGCGGTTAAATCCAGAAATGGCACTCGGCGCTGGCGACACCAGGCTGCCAGGCGTTTTTGAGCTTCGGTTTGTTCGGTTAACCAATGCTGCCGGTAGATCATACCGGTAGCAATACGAGGATTCGTTGAGCGATAAGCATCGACATTATATTGAAAAACAGCCGGAAGATAGACAATCGCTGCTTCGATGCCTTGCTGCTTTGCTATACTGGTGATCTTTTCCAGGGTAATCGCCAGGGAATGCCATTTTCGCTCTGCTCGCGGGGTATCAATATCCAAGGCATCGGACCAGTAATGGGGTTTTAGCAAACCGTAGGATAAGTAAGCGCCGGTAAATTCCCCTTTTTGTACTGCCATAACCAAATTCGCTGGTAACGAAGCTTTCCAGGTTGCTATCGCTTCCGGTGATTTGCCGATACTCAGGGCGTGTTCGGAAACGAGTTCCACAAATTCGGGATTTGCCCTGCTCTGATGCCGGGACCTTTGAAATTTCTTCCACATTACAACCATACGAGGGTACAGGTTGTAAAGTAATTTTTCCCGGCGGGTTAGCAGGCGCGGGCGGAGTTTAAAATCTTTGGGAGTGAGATATTCCGGCATATCGGTTACGTCGTTGGCATACAGGCAAATAAGCAACCCATCCGGTTGGTACTTTAGTCCCAGGTGCAAAAAAATCCGGGCATATTGCAGCGGCCCCGCGCCCCTTAATCCGGCGTTGATGAAATTGATATCGGATTCGGTATCAGTAAAACTCTTTTCCAGCAATGTTGTGAATATTTCATTTGCTTCAACCCCGGCGCCCTCTGTAAAAGAATCGCCTACCACAAAAATTCTGCGGTTACCAATAGGCTTTTTCAAGGGAATTTCTCGATAGCGAAGTCCCTGGCTGTTAGTCGCGAAATCATACTCCATTTCCAGTTGCTTAATGCGCTCCTGGTGGTTGGGGAGATGCGCCACCGGGAAATGAGCCGGAAAACCGGCTGTTTTAAGAACTCTATCCAAAAAGAGAGAGCACAATAGCAGCACGGATAGCGTTAGGAGAAGATTTTTGAGTTTGTTCATAGACAACATTCGTTTAAGCATCATTAGGTTTTTTGACAGAAATAGATGTATTCATCTTTTTCCAGGCGATATTTTTCGACTGCTTGCGTGTCCAATGTTTTCACAAAATCATCTATCCGAACAGTGAAACCGGCTTCTGTAAGCCGGTCTTTATAATCGCGGCCGTACAGTCTTACATGATCATGCTGTCCAAAAAAACGTTCTCGCGTCCCGGGGCTAACGATTTCCGGGTCTTCAAAAGTTTTATCCCTCTTTAAATCGATAGGCGATTGGAGAATAGCCCACCCACCCGGTTTTAGCACCCGGAACAATTCTCGTAATGCTTTCCGATCATCTTCCACATGTTCCAGTACATGGGAGCATAAAATGGCATGAAACGTGTTATCGGGGTACGGAATTTCAGTAATGTCCATTTTGATTTGCGCCAGTGGCGACTCCAAATCTGCGCTAATGTAGTCAAGATTCGACATGGTTTGGAATTTATTTTGAAAAACCGGCTCCGGGGCAATGTGCAACAGTTTTAAATCCGCAGTAAATAAATTAGTGTGCTGCTGAAGATAGAGCCATAATAACCGGTGGCGTTCCAGAGATTCGCAGCGCGGGCATTGGGCATTAGGGCGAGGATGTACGCCATAGGAGAAGAATTTACGGAAATGCCCGCCGCAACAGGGACATTTAAAACGAATACCAAAATATCGGGCCGTTCTTAGTATCATTTTTCCAAAAATAAATAAGATCAATATTTTCAGAGAGTTGTCGAAAAATCATTCTGCCATTTTATAATCAACTTTATTAACATATCGCAAGGCGACTTTGCACATTTCATCCTCGGTTCTAATGCCGTAGCGAATCGTTTTAGGCGGATCATGAGGATTGTAAGGATTTTGGCTGGAGTTGTCAAAATACGCTAACACCTTGATTTCCGTGCCTTTTGGTAAAAAAAGCGGCGTTTTATAGGTATAAAAGTCCTGCCAGTTGAAGCCGTACTCTTTGATCCAAACCAGTGGAACAGTCTCTTGATTTGGCAGGGTTGCGGTTACTTTCATTTCCCTGCCCAACAAGTGCATGTGGGGGGCGAGGGAGAACAAGTAAATGTCGTTTTCCAATTGATATTTTGCTCGAACCTCGTGCCGGGTTGCGCCGGCCGGTATCACAAAATCGTTATTGGTGATGATTGTAAAATGGGGAACGATTGGCCGCGGCAATTTGGAAAAATAAAACCCCACCCGGGTGCGATCTTTTTCGATTTTTCCGGTGCGATAATAGTGCATTCGAATAACAATATCGCTGCCTTTGGGGATAATATCGCCAATGCCATCCGGTAAAACTACCGGGTTTACACCTGGCCCCCAAACGCCCAGGAAGGCTTGCCCCGGTTTTACCCGCTCAATTTGCGGGGCAGCGGGCCTGGAACCTGGCAACAGTTTAGAAAATTTATATTTTAGTTTTTGCAGCATCGAAGGCTCGGTGGGAGTGTATGCCGTAAATCCAAAACCCGGCATATCGTCACTGGCATCACGCTGGCGGAATGTTTTGGTGGTATCAACAATCACATCGACATGATGCACCACCCTGCGATTGCCGGGCTGCACATCCATTGCCCGGATATACACGTCGCGGTCAAAGCTGGTGGGAATAACGTATATCCGAAACTCATCTTCGCCTTCCGGGGCAATTTCATATTCTACCGGCATCTCGGCAATGAAATCCGGTTTGCCCAAAGCCCAATCATCAGAAAATACCGGGTTAGGGAGTAATTTATCCAAATCACCCGAAGGCGTACCCGCTTCCGCCCAACGAGAGATCAAGGCAATTTCTTTTTCGGTCAAACTGCGGTCGTTTTGAAATTGGCCGTAGCCGGGCGCTGGCCTCCAGGGTGGCATCAATCGCTTCCGGGTGTAGTAAGCGATTTCCTTCGACCATATTTTTGCATCCCGGTAGGTCAACAGGGAAAATGGCGCTACCTGGCCGGGGCGGTGGCAGGGCTGGCAGTTTTGCTGGATGATGGGACCGATATGTTCCGCGTAGGTAACTTCGGTTGATACCGGAATTAACTCCGGAAGATGAATCGTGCAGCCAAAAGCGTGCGCTTGTTCAAGCGGAACCGCTCGATTATTCAAAAGCGCAGTTAGAGCGTCGTATAAATACCGCTGTTTTACGCGGTTTTCATAACGGTTGTCATCGATTGCCCCGCGATAGCGCAATATTCGCCGCCGGTCAATTACAAAGGCTTGCGGCGTCATGGAAGCACCCAAAATTCTGGCAATTTGCCCGGTAGAATCTTTCACCACCGGGAACCGGCAATCCATCTCCCGGGCATATTTTTTTACCGATGCCAACGGTTCTCCCTCGTTGGCGTTTATACCGAAAATAAAAACGCCTTGCGAAGCAAATTCCGCATAAAGGCGATTTAACCGCTGCGTATAGCGCAACGCCACCGGGCAGTGGTTGGAGAAGAAGACCATCACTGCCGGGCCTTGTTTTATTAGGCTATCCAGCGTGTATTTTTCTCCTTGAACGGTTTCAAATTCAAACCCATCGACGATTGCCCCGATTGGTAGGGCATTGGGATTAAATTGGGTTTGCTGTAACACATTATGCTTGCGACTGATGTTATAGGGTGAGTCCGTATTATTGTTTTCAATATTTGAGTCGGATTGATCACGCTGCCAAATTTGTGTATAAAATCCGATTGCAACAATCACGACCAGGGTTAACAACACCAGTAGAGTTTTCGATTTTAGAAAGTCTTTTTTCATTTTGTATTATTTTACACTGATTGTTTTACTAAGCTTCTCCGGTATCAACTTTTCTTCCGTAATATAATCTGCAAAAAGTTTTGCCTTTAGCCAAACGCCCTTTTCATTAACGTGGATGGGATCACCGGCAAAATAGGCGGCATCCGTGGGAAACTTGCTGGCAAAGTCGAACAAAGCGACTTCGTTTTCTGTTGCGATTGTTTTGATGATGCCATTCATCTCTTTAAACGTCCAGAAAAATTGTTCAAATCCAGGGAGGTTGTTCGCTTCCGGTGAATGAGCAAATGTCGCCAGTAACACCTGTATGTTATGTTGTTTCGCCATTGCGATTATGTTTTTCAGGTTGCGAATAAAATATACCGGGTAATTGGTTTTTATTATTTTTTCTGCGCTTATCTCGCGAAAAATTCCCTCGGGATACGTACCACGTGCGATTTGCGTACGCAACTGCTGGCTGTAAAACGTTTTGGGAAAAACCTTATCCAGGGCATTATGAGATGCAGCCAACCCCAGGTTGATCATCAATATTCTGAAAACGGTACTATATTCCAGTATCGAGGGCATAAACATCGTTTGTTGAAACCCTTTGCTGCCAATATTATCGCCGCGATAGGCTTCCGGGGGCCAAACCAGCCGGTAGGTATTATCATTTACCGCATGATAAATGATGATCATATCCGGATCCAAATCCAGCACACGGAAAGAAAAATTGACCAGGGTTTCCCAACTGCTGTACCCCCCGGCTCCGGCATTGATCACTTTTACATGATCGTAGCCTCTTGCGGCCAGTTCTTTTTCCAGTAACGCCGGATAGGATAAGCGATAATCCGCCACATGTGTGGTATAGGTTGTGGAACCGCCCAGGGCCACAATGCGAAATTCGGTTTCCGGCTTTGGTAAAACGATCTCTTCGCCTTTAAACCCCAGAGAATTGTGCTTGTTTTTCCCTTTTTGATAATTCGGCGTCGGGTAATATCCCAGGTAAGGATGGGGAGAATACTGGGATTGCACATAGCGTTCTTTCAATTGCCGGAGAGAGGCATAGCGTTTAAAAGTGGCTTCGGAAGCAAAGTTTACCAGGTACACCCGCGCGGAAATTTCCACCAGCACAAAAACCAGCAATAACGTAACAGAAGTTAAAAATATGTTTTGGAGGAGCGTTTGATAATGTTTCATTTTATCCCGTTATAGAACGCGGATTTAACGGATCGAACGGATTAGACGGGTATTAAAAATAGCCTGGTAAAAAATCCGCTCAATCTGTCAAATCCGTTTAATCCGCGTTCTATTCTTCAATTCTTCGAATGTTTAGGGAATAAATCGTGCCAAAACGGAAAGGTGGCGAAGATGCCCAAAAATGGCAGCACTTGGATAAAAAAGCGGGGATTAAATCCCACGATTAATAGGCTGGCCAGGTAATACAAGATGTAAACCGTTAATACTGTTCCGCCAAAAGATTTAAAACGATAGAGAATTATTCCCACCAGTCCGAAAAGAAATGCCAGCCAGGAAAGAATGACGGAAACTTTCAGCAGAAGATTTTCCACAGCCCTGGATGCGGTTAATCCCAACCATTTTTTTCGCTGAAAGCCGCTGGCAAGCTGCGAATTATTTAATTGCTGATGAATAAACTGGCGGGCTTGCTTGTAAACGATTTGCAGGAGGTTTTGCTGCTGCAAATAATCCAAAACCCGCTGCCGGGAAAGTGCTTCCCGGGTTTGCAGATCCGGGGAGGATTGAAAATATTTTTTGAAAATACTGCCGCCAGCAACCTCGTAAGGGGTCAGCCCTAACTCAATGTTCACCCAATAATTAGTCGAAATCGCAAACGCTTGGTGTTCGATATAATTCACCAGCTTTTGCGGTAAAATAATGCTGAAATAACCTCCGTAAAAAACCGCAATGACGGCCAATGCTAACTTGATGTTTTTTCTATAATGTAAATAGAAAAAATATGCCAGCACCGGGAGCAAACACATCATAAAAAAACCGGTAACGCCTTTTGTTAAGGAGCAAAATCCAAATAATATTCCCGAAAAAATGGCTAAGACGATTTTCTGCCGTTGAGGGCGATAAAAGCATAGAATTAACAACAGCAACGCCGTGGTGAACATCGCCAGGTGTAAAAATTCCTGCCATAACCCGGGGACGTAAAAGAATATGCGGGGATTAAAGAAGAACACAAAAGCTGCGATAATTGCCGCAGTTTTGCCCAGTTTTAGTAAGTGGCATATCCAATAAATATTGATTCCGGAGATGATGAATAAAGCAATATTTAACCAGGCTAATTTGAGAAAAAATGCCGCAAAATCCTGTGTCCAGTTTCGCTTAAAGTGCGCTGATATATCCTGTCCCCAGGTTTTGCCCAGGTCCGTTTTTCGGGCTAAACGAAAGTCGCGGGTATGTTCATTATCCGCGAACAAACCGTAAAAGCTGTAACTAAACGGCGGCGCCCAATCAAACACCATATTGCCGGGGATCAGTCTGCTGAGTTTGGCGACGAACGTGCCATCGCGGTGGGCATAGACGATGTTTTTAACTTCATCACTTGAGGCATATTGTACCGGGAACGCGTGGATGATGTAAATACTGATGAGTGCCGCAACAAACGCACCGGTGAGGATGATCCAATGCTGTCTTAAAAAAATACGGGGAAAAGCTACTTTAGCTATCAAATTATTGAAGAGTAAAACACAAGAAAAACGATATTCCATCAGAAAGTATTATGATTATGAATCTTTTGAAAATCTTCAATCCAGGCATTCAATAATTCCAATTCCCTGGCATCGATAATCGCCATACTGACCAGTGCTTCGTAGCAGGTATATAAATTTTTGAAAAGGTTTTTCTGGCCGGGCTTCAACTTTAATTTTTCCAATGCTTTAGCAATCGATCGATTATGTAAATGGCCGGGAATTTCATCTTCAAAATCATCCCACAGGTTGTGTGCATTCCGCTCCTGGCGTACGGTTGGTTTGTGATATAAAACGCCCCAATCGTTAACCCAGGCAATACGTTGCGCGACGAGGCTGCGCCAGATATCAGTCATACGAAAAGAGCAATAGGCAGGTAAATACAATAAGGGAAAAGCTTCCCGAAACCAGGTGGTATTTTGGCTGTTGAAAGGGCACCAGGCGCCGGAGCGTAAGACGATGGAACGATCCGTACGAAATTCTTTCGGCATTGGTAAAATGAAACGATGGATAGCGTCAACATCAGGACAATTATTGACCAAACCCTGCTGAATTGGGCAACTGATTGGCTCCTTTTTAAGCGCTGCAAATGGCGGAAGCGGCGCCCGAACGGCATCTAAGGGCAACCCTCGCGGCCAGGTCAGTTGATCGGTAAAGTAGCGGTAAATATTAACCCAACCGGGATGTTTCAACGTGAGAGCATCCTGGCGGCACTGTTTTGGCAAATCCCAAAACGATGCTAACGGCATGTTATCGTCATCGCTTTCGATAATGATGTCCGCTTGCTTCCGCATTGCCAGCAAATACCCGATATTTTTACGCGCGTAATGCCCGCGCGGGCAATGTTGGGCGTAACTGAATTCACTTCTCAACTGCCGTTCGATATTAAAAAAATCACAGCCCGGTAACTCAAACTGCCCCGGGCTTTTTTCATCGCCGATGGCGACGAAATAATAGTCTCGTTGTTGGCTTTCAGCAGCGAATTTTCTCAAACAGTCATTCGGCTCGGATATGGTGGTGATGACCAGAGCAATTTGGGGAGGCAGTTGGTTCAAGGTTTATTCCGGGTTTGGTTTTACGAAGTCGCCTTAATGTTAAGCCGACCAGGTTTTTAAAGCTGTCTCTTATACACATCTGACGCTGC
>CAXHHS010000102.1:0-12848 GCA_964015645.1 uncultured bacterium | reverse complement strand
GATGTCCAACACGTGGGAAGGCGCCAGGCGAATTGTAAACGCTGTCAAACGCACCGGCAAAGTGCTGCAAGTCGGCCACCAGCGACGCAGCAATCCCTATTCTGTGCATGCCTACAGTAAAGTGATTGAAAACAAACTGTTAGGGCAAATTACAACGGTGAACGGGCAATGGAATCGCGGGGTGCAGCCGGATTTGGGCTGGCCGAAAAAATACGCCATTCCCCCGGCAACGCTGCGCAAATACGGTTTCAAAAATATGCACCAGTACCGCAACTGGCGTTGGTACAAAGGCCTGGGCGGCGGCCCGATTGTCGATTTAGGTTCGCATCAAATTGATATTTATAGCTGGTTTTTGCAAGCCATGCCTTCCACCGTAATGGCCAGCGGCGGCATCGATTATTATGACAAAGCCACTCACGAATGGTACGACTCCGTGCTGGCAACCTATGAATTTGAAACGGAACAGGGCACGGTGCGGGCATTTTACCAGACCATTACCACCAACAGCAACCAGGGCTATTACGAAAGTTTTATGGGCGACCAGGGCGCGCTGGTCATCTCGGAATCCGCCGGAAAAGCTGGCATTTACCGAGAACCCTCCGCCCCGCAATGGGACCGTTACGTGGAGTTAGGCTACCTGACTGCCCCTGTCGCGCAAGCGCCTCAAAACACCGGCGCGGTGCTGGATGTGCGGGAAACCGTTCCCCCACCCAAATACGCCTTCCCGGTGCAATTCAACGATCCTTACCATAAACCGCATTTGCAGAACTTCTTTAACGCCATTCGCGGAATGGAAGACCTCAACTGCCCGGTGGAAGTTGGCTACGAAACCGCCGTTGCTGTTTTGAAAGTGAATGAGGCGGTGGAGGCAGGACGGAAATTACGATTTGAGGTGGGGGATTTTCATGCGTAAGAAAAGTGTTTGAGTGTTTTCGTGTTTATTGAGTTTAAAAGTATTTAAAATTCCCCTACTTGGTAAGGGGAATTATATTGCTATTTAGCCGGATAGAAAAAAGTTGTTGCTATGGCACCAGAAGATAAAGCATATCAAAAAGCACTAAAAAAAATTGAGAAAGCCGAGCAGGATGTGAGTTCGGAACTCAACCTAGTAGGGCTTGGCCTGAAGTCCCTGCCACCAGAAATCGGGAAACTCACCAATTTGACGGAATTGGATATCTCCGAAAATCGACTGATTTCTCTTCCACCAGAAATTGGGAAACTCATCAATTTGGTAGAACTTTCCCTCGCTAGCAACCGACTAACTGCTCTGCCACCGGAAATCGGGAAACTCATTAATCTGACCGAACTAACTCTCCCACATAACCGATTAACTAATCTGCCATTGGAAATCAAAAATCTCACTAGCTTGGCGGAACTGTATCTCACGAGTAATCAAATAACTACAATGCCACCAGAAATCGAAAACCTTGTCAGCTTGACGGAACTGTATCTCACGAGTAACCAAATAACTACAATGCCACCAGAAATCGGCAAACTCACTAACCTAATGAAACTGTATCTCGACAGTAATCAAATCACCTGCCTGCCACCAGAAATCGGCAAACTCACTAACCTGACGCATATGATTCTTCATAACAATAAATTGACCTTTCTGCCATCGGAAATTGGGAAACTCACTAACTTGACAAAACTACACCTTGACAATAATCAACTAACCTCTTTGCCGCCGGAAATCGG
Organism: uncultured bacterium; assembly: GCA_964015645.1. Lineage (GTDB taxonomy): Bacteria > Calditrichota > Calditrichia > RBG-13-44-9 > J075 > CAXHHS01. Next base: position 11,150 of record CAXHHS010000102.1, on the reverse strand, counting down.
CAAACTTACTAATTTAGAGCGTTTGATTCTTCACAAAAACCAACTAACCTCTCTGCCGCCGGAAATTGGGAAGCTTTCCAACTTGACGGGATTATGGCTCTACAAGAACCAACTCACTATCCTGCCGCCGGAAATCGGCAGCCTTATAAAGCTAAAGAAATTACATTTGCATTGGAATCGGATTACTAAACTTCCCAGGCATATATTCGATTTAAACATGGATATAGTTTTTAATGCTTCCAATGGAATTCGCTTAGAAAGTAATCCTCTGGAAATTCCTCCTATCGAAGTTACCAAGCAAGGTATAGAGGCAGTCAGGGCCTATTTTGAAGAAATCGAAAAAGAAACAACCACCCAACTGTTTGAAGCCAAACTCCTAATCGTCGGGCAGGGTGGCGTAGGAAAAACCTATTTACTAAACCGCCTAATCTATGATAAAATTGATCCGAAAACCGTTACCACGGAAGGGATCGACATTAACCAATGGAAAATCAAAACGACATTAACTAACAATTTCCGGGCCAACTTCTGGGATTTCGGCGGGCAGGAAATTTACCACGCCACTCACCAGTTTTTCCTCACCAAACGCTCCCTCTACCTGTTTGTCTGGGAAGCCCGCACCGATGCCGACCTGCTCAGTTTTGACTACTGGCTGAATACCATCAAAGTACTCAGCGATAATTCCTCGGTAATCGTCATTCAAAATAAAATTGATGAACGGAAAAAATCCCTTAACCAGGAAGGCTGGAAAAAACGCTTTCCCAACATTGTGGAGTACCATGACGTCAGTGCCGTGGAAGGAACTGGAAAGGATGCCCTGAAAAAAGCAATTATTCGAGAAATCGAAAAACTGCCTCATATCGGCGATGTGCTGCCAAAGCGCTGGATGGACATCCGCCAGCGCTTAGAAGGGTTGAAAGAAAATTTTATTCCTTATGTACGCTACCAGGAAATCTGCACAGAATTTGAGATGGATGAACAGCAGACCGAACGTTTGAGCGAATATTATCATGACCTCGGCGTATTTCTACATTTTAAAGATAACCCTATTTTGCGCAACACCATCTTCCTCAAACCGGAATGGGCGACCAACGCCGTCTACAAAGTCACTGACAACCCAACAGTGAAAGAAAATTTTGGTAAACTTCGCTTTAGCGAATTGGGAAACATTTGGAAGAATAAAAAGGAGTTCCCACCGGAGAAGCATGTGGAATTAGTGGAGTTGATGAAGAGCTTTGAATTGTGCTTCGAGCTTCCCACCGGGCAAGAATATATTATCCCGGAGCTATTACGTGCCAACCAGCCAGCGTTTCAGTGGTATGATAAAAATAATCTACGTTTTAAATATGTGTACGATTTTATGCCCGCCGGGGCGATGACGCGTTTTATTGTCATTTCTCATGATCTGATCAACAGCGATCTCTACTGGAAAGACGGTGTGGTGTTAACTTGGGAAGATAGCGAAGCGCAGATCATTAAAACCGGCCCACGGATCATCGAGGTACGAATCAATGGTCAGGATAAGAAAACCCTGCTGGGCATGATTCGCCGGCATATGGACTATATTCATTCTCCCTTCAGCAACTTAGAAGTGGATGAAATGGTGCCCTGTCTCTGCCATAAATGCTATGGAGATACGGATCCTTATTTTTATCCGTATCAAAACTTGATTGAAGCCCGCAAACAGGGTGTAAAGGATATTCAATGTCAAATAAGTTTTACGCTTATTTCCATCGAGAAATTATTAGGCGGCATTGAAGATAAAACGCCGGAACAACGCGAGCGAAGGCCGCAAAATATCAAAGTCTTTTTAGCCTCTTCCGGCGAATTGAAAGAAGAAAGAGAGCAAATTGATCTGTTGGTTGGCAAGGAAAACCGCAAATTACATTATCAGAACATTTTCCTCGACCTGGTTATATGGGAAGATTTAAAACACAGTTTCAGTGGAAAACGGATCCAAGATTATTTCAACGAAAAAATGCTGGAATGCGATATTGTCATCTGCATGTTCTTCAAAAAGGTTGGCAATTTTACGAAAGAAGAATTTGAACTGGCCGCCAACAATCTTAAAGCAGGTAAAAATCCTCGCTACCTGTGTGTATTTTTCAAATCCGGGAAAATCGATATTGATGAGAACGATGAGGAAATTCAAAAAATTCGCGAATTAAAAAAGGAAATTGAGGCAGCAGAGCAATTATACAACAATTTCAAATCAACGGAAGATTTGATCTTGCAGATTAAAAACCAATTGGATTTAATCATTCCGGAAATTGTGTACTAAAGGCCGTTCAATTTAACAATAAGAAAATGATATCGACAACACCGCGTATAAACGTCAAACGGTTTTCACGCTTTACAGAAATCGAACCCAGTCTCTCCCAAAAGATAACCGCTGCCCGGGAGCAGTATCTTTTCCCGGTGGAAGGCAATAAATTAAGTGATTATCGGAATAGTGACGCCCGTAGCATCCATTTCGTTGCCGGCTATAATAACCAACTGGCCGGATACGTTCAATATGATCCTAAATTAAATCGCTTGCGGCAAATGCTGGTTCTGCCGGATTTTCAGGGAATAGGCATCGGTAAAAATTTGGTAGATGAGGTTGTAGCGGAAGCAAAAGAACACGCGAACAAGGAATTATTGGTTAACGCCTGGGCTGCATCACAGGGTTTTTATACGAAAACAGGTTTCGTTCCCTATGGCGCCCCCTATGAAAGTAATTGTATAATGTGTCAAAAAATGAGACGCCTTTGTAATTAACCAATTTAATTTGCAAATAGAAGCGACAATCCCTTATGCGACAACTCCTACTAATCATTTTAACCACAACCCTATCAATTGCCCAACCCAAACTCGGTGATGAAAGCGATGGCAGCCGGGCAGTGCCGGTGCATGTGCTGAAACTATTGGACGAAGACGGCGGCACCATCCGTGCAGACGATCAACCGCTGTTGCCGTTCTCCACCAAAAAAACCTGCGGCGAGTGCCACGATTATGAAAAAATCAGCAGCGGCTGGCATTTTAATGCTGAAAAACCAGGTGTGCCGCCGGGCCGCCGCGGCCAGCCCTGGATTTATGTCGATCAAGAGACTGGCACTCAAATCCCCCTTGCCTTGCGCGATTGGCAGGGCACATTTAAACCGCAAGCAATCGGGTTAAAGCCCTGGGATTTTCTTCTGTTGTTTAGCCGCCATACACCCGGGGGCGGATTGGGCGAGGATGAGGATGCTTTTACCACCGAAAAATATATCCGCTGGATGGTTTCCGGCAACATCGAGATCAACTGTTTAAGCTGCCATGATGCTGCCGCCGCCCACGACCAGGCGGAATACGCCGGGCAAATTCGTAAACAGAATTTTCGCTGGGCCGCCGCCGCCAGCAGCGGATTTGTTACCGTGCGCGGCTCCGCCAAAGAGATGCCGGATAATTTCGATATCTACTTCGGCATTGATCCCGATAATCCCAAGGCCATTCCCCCGACAGTCATTTATGATAACAGCCGCTTTAACGACCGCAACGAAGTGTTTTTCGATATCGCCCGCCGCGTGCCGCCGGAACGCTGTTATTACTGCCACTCCACGAAAGAAATCACCCACAATCGTTCCGAGCGTTGGGAAGCGGATGAAGACATCCACATGACCGCCGGAATGATCTGCGTGGATTGCCACCGCAACGGCCTGGACCACAACATGGTGCGCGGTTACGAAGGCGAACCACAAGCGCAGGAAAACGCCTTTGCCGCCAGCCTGAATTGCCAGGGCTGCCATCTGCCGGATGAAGACGCAGATTCCCCGCTCGCAGGCAGGCTCGGCGCACCGGTTCCCCAACATGCCGGATTGCCGCCAATTCACTTCGAAAAAATGACTTGCACCGCCTGCCACTCCGGTCACTGGCCAGCGTCTAATACCGCGCGCATCAAAACCTCTCGCGCACATGCCCTTGGCACCCACGGCGTGGATAAATCCGATGAAGCGCTGCCGCACCTCCTGTCCCCGGTGTTTGCCCGCCAGGATGATGGCAAAATTGCGCCACACAAACTACTATGGCCAGCGTTTTGGGGCCGTTTAAACGGGCAGGAAGTGACGCCGATTCCGGTAGAGACCGTTCGCCCCATCATTCAATCTGTTTTAGCTGCTACCAAAGCTGCCCAGGATTCGGCGGCACTGGCAGACTCAATCGCGATGGCAAAAGCGGATTCAATTGCGACCGCGAGGGCAGACTCGATTGCCGCCGCCACAGCCGATACCAGCGCGGAAGTGAAGGTTGATGAAGTCGAACAAATTGCATCGCAAGATACTTTAGCCGATTTGACAACCGGTGCAAAGGCTACGCCGCCGATCAAGCCAATCTGGCCAGTATTCACCAAATCACAAATGGTAGATATTTTAAAAGGGCTGGCTGAGGCGGATTCCGCGAGCAGGGATCCTGTTTATGTTAGCGGCGGGGAGTTATATCAAATTAACCCGATTGGAGAGTTAAGCCAGCGCGAGCATCAGGCTGCCGTACCATACACCTGGGCCTTTGGCCACGATGTCCGCCCGGCGGCGCAATCGCTCGGCGTACGCGGTTGCGGGGATTGCCATTCGCTGGACTCGCCGATTTATTTTGGCGATGTGGAAATTACGCCGGTAATTTCCGCTAATTCCGGCAGCAAATCGATGGTGGATTTTCAAAATAATAGCGGAATTTACGCCCGGTTGTTTGCCTTTACTTTCATCTTCCGCCCCTGGCTGAAAATGATCATCATCGCTGCCTGCGTTATTCTCTCGGTGATTGTGCTGGTGTTTGTTTTTCAATGGCTGGCTGGCGTTTTAAAGGCATTATCCAAGGAGAAGTAATCATAGTGATTACAATTATGATAGTTTACGGATTGGAGAACAAAAGCCAGAATTAGCCTTTCGATTTTATTCTCCAAAGGGGCAGGCTAAGACCAGCATCCTGAGTAGCGATTTGTTTTTTAATCGCGTATCGAAGGGTGCGAGAGGGCGTCGCACCCTTCGATACGCCGAACAAAATACGTGTCGGCTACTCAGGATGCTTGTTTTGAGCATATCGAAAGGTTGCTATTCTAAAAAAACCGTTTTCATCTTAAAAATAAAAGGATTTCGATAACCATGTTTCGCGTCATCTCCATTCTCAGTATTCTTTTAGTGATATTCATTACGGCAAAAATTGCGCGTTCTCAATCAAACGACAGTGTAAGCCTCGTCGATTGGCTTCGACATAAAATGAAAGACTTTGGCGATACGCTGCAACGGTTGGGGAAAGTCAATTTTTCAGAGAATCTACCTTTAATAAAAACAGTATTTTATGGAGCAACGCTGGTCTCGTTTTTGTTGTTAGTTTTAACCGGATTTCTTCCGGTTGTTTTCACCGGGGCACACCTGTCGGGATTTTTTCTGATGATCCACATGGTAGCCGGACCGGTTTTTGCATTCGGCATGGTTGGGTTAACGTTGTTGTATGCCTATCAATTGCGTATTTCGGGGGCTGATTGGGAAAGGCTGTATCAAGTGTTTCGTCGCGATACTCAAAAAAGCAAATTTGTGGCGGAGAACGGAGAATTATTCAAAAAGATTACTTTCTGGATGGCAATTGTTTTATCGATACCGCTTATTTCATCTGTCGCTTTAAGCATGTATCCCATTTATGGACCGGCTGGTCAGGAAACGTTGTTGGAGTTGCACGGATACGCCGGGCTGGCGTTGCTGCTGGTGTTTGTCGTCTATTTTTGGAGTGAAGGTCCGTAGTTCGCGCTTTAGCGTGGAATTTTTCAACCTAAAGGTTGAACTACGAGCCTTTATTCCGCTTTTGCGCAAACGCCAAAACATCCTCTACCGAATACGTATTCAATATATCCGCTTTTGTCAACCACCCTTTTCGGGCAATGCCCAGGCCGTATTTCATATCCTCCAACCCGGCAATGCGGTGTGCATCGGGATTAATGGCGATTTTCACGCCTTTTTCTTTGGCATATTGGCAGTAGCGCCAATCAAGGTCCAGCCGGCGAGGATTAGCGTTGATTTCGATGCAAACGCCCAATTCTGCAGCGGCATCGATTACCGCATGATGGTTGATGGGATAGCCATCGCGTTTTAATAAAAGCCGCCCGGTGGGGTGGCCTAAAATCGTAACATAGGGATTTTCCATGGCGTTGATAATTCGCTGCGTGCCTTCCGCTTCCGTCATATTAAAACTGCTGTGGATGCTTGCAATCACCAAATCGAAGGTTGCAAGCACTTCATCGGTATAATCCAGTTCGCCGCCGCGTAAAATATCGCACTCAATGCCTTTCAACACCCGAAAACCTTTCAACTTAGCATTCAAGTCATCGACTTCGGCGTGCTGTTGTTTGATGCGCTCCTCACTCAATCCATTAGCATAAGCGGCGGCTTTGGAATGGTCGGAAATCGCCAGGTATTCGTAACCGGATTCCTGGCAGGCGCGGGCCATTTCTTCAATCGAATGAACGCCGTCGCTCCAGGTGGAATGGGCGTGGATCATGCCTTTAATATCGCTCATTTCGATTAATTCCGGCAGGCGATTTTCCAGCGCCGCATCAATCTCGCCGTAATTTTCCCGTAACTCCGGGGTAATGTAAACCATGCCCAGGTTCCGAAAAATCTCCGCCTCATCCTTGCAGGGGATATTTTCCTCGTCTTTAAACACCCCCCATTCGCTGATCTTCATTCCCCTTTTAATGGCGTGCTGCCGCATAGCAACATTGTGCTCTTTTGAGCCGGTTGAATGGTGCAAAATGTAGGGAAATTGTTCGTCGGCAACAATCCGCAAATCCGCGCTAATGCCGTTTTCCAGCACGACAGAGGATTTTGTATCGCCTTTTGCATTAATCGTTTGAACTGCCGGCAGCGTAGTAAAATGACCCATAATCGCTGCACGATCCGCATCCGCTGCGCTTACAACGAGATCGACATCCTTAATCGTTTCCTTCCAGCGGCGCAAACTGCCGGCGACTTCGCAGCGGATGATGCCGGGAAGATCTTTCAGCGCATCTAACAACAGTTGCCCGGCTTCCAAAGCGGTCGGCAGCCGGTGGCGATCCTGGAATTTTTTCAACAGTTCGATATTTTGCAGAATTTTCTCCTGGGTTTTTCCGCCAAAACCTTTCATGCCGGAAAGCTTATCTGCTTTGGCGGCCTTTTCCAGTTCACCGATGGAAGTAATGCCAAGCTCGTCCCAAACCGCTTTTATCTTTTTCGCACCCATCCCGGAAATTTTCGACATCTCCAGCAATCCGGCAGGAATTGCGGCTTTTAATTCGTCGTATTCATTCAATTTTCCTTCATTTAGCAAAGTGGTAATTTTATCCGCCGTGCCTTTGCCAATGCCTTTTATTTTAGTGATTTCCCCGGATTCAACCACGTCTTTAATATCTGCGTTGAGGCCTTCCAAAATCCGTGCGGCATTCTCATGCGCCCGCACTTTAAAGGGGTTGTCGCCGCGAATTTCCATCAAAACTGCCATTTCCTTTAGGATTGCTGCGATCTGTTTTTTATCCATTGTCATCCTTCCTTATCGTTGTGCTTGTGAACCTCCCGGAGGTTTTAAGTTAAAGCCGAAGTTAAAATGAGGCGGTAAAATATCATAAAGAGCAGTCAGTACATTACCTACATTTAAACCTCCGGGAGGTTTCGCGATTGGGTATCAAAAAATATCGGTAATGCGCGCCAGTATTGTTGAGCGGGCAAGTTTATCCAGCCCCCCTTTATTCTGATCAAAAAGTGTGGTTTTCTCTTCTTTCCCCTCGTCATTTTTTTGGGTTATTTCTTTGTGAATACAAAAAAATGTAAAGCGCAGATGCAGGCATTTTCGTCGTGGCTTCATATATTTGTAAGCATATATTTGTTTTATTTTATATTCGGTCCCGATAATTGTAATGCCAGACTCCATTTGATACCCTTTCAGGCCGCTTAGTTCCGCATTCTTGGCATTTTTGTGGAGTTGTAATTTGTATACATCGGTGTCGCCTTGTCTTACCAGCGGGTTTTCCATTTTGGAATATTTCAAAATTAGCTTTTTGTACGTATTAAAATGTTCTTTTTTTTCAATGGCTTTTTGCAAGGTGTTGAGAAAAATCTTCTCATCATCCGCGGTCGGTCCGAATTCGCGGCCTTTTAACCCTTCAACTTGTTTGAGAATTTTGGATGGCATTTTTCCTTCCAAATTTTTGATGGTTGTATCGCTGATTTTAAGGCCTTTGCGCAATTCGCAAATCACCATTGCCTTGTTGAGGCTTTGTACAAAAAAATCTTTAATTTTTACGGCGGCAGCAAAATTAACTTTGGAACCGGCATCATAAGTTTCCGGTTTCACCTCCGGTTCTCCTTCTCCGGCAGACGCCTCTACCAGCATGGTTAAATGGTTAAGAGCGCCACTTTCCGGGCCAAGTGTAGAAGGGAGGCGTTTGGTTAAAATTACAGTGTTCCATGCCGCATCAATTTTTGTGCCCTGTAACAGGCTGTGTTTTTCGATAGCATTGCTGGCCAGGGTGGTAAACAACAGGTCATCGCGATGGCTATCCGGGATAATAAACGTGCGGATTGTCCAACCGGCAGGAGGGGTAAATTTAAACTTGAATTTTTTATTATCAACGCTGGCAATTTCTTTAGAGTCTTTGGGGTCGATTAGTTCTTTGATGTATTTTTGAGCTTTCGGTGCTTGTTCCGGTGGGAGCCGCAAAAAACCACCCCAACCGATTGGCACGCGTGGATCGTCTTTTTCCGTTTTTCCGAAATCCTGGGCGGTTTCCACAAATATAATCCGATCCGGCTTAACGGATGGCTCGCTAATGTCGCCAGCCCCCCAGGATGTTACATCCGATTTGCCTGGATCGTCCGAATTATGTTTGATCGTCATTACCCGCTGGTCGGTTACCACATAGTAGGTGTCATTTTTCTGTAATTTCGCGGTTTTGGGCAGCCACATCCCTGCGCCAAGAAAAAAAATGCCCACTGTTAAACTCAACAGTAAATTTCGGATACCGTTGGGATTGTCCAGCGGCAGTTCGACAAAAATGATATAAGTCGCGTAGATAAAAAAACCAACAGATAATGCCAACAACATGAATGCAACCGGTTTAAGGGTCGGGGAAGCATCCGGTTGAACCGGCTGGCTGTACCAGCGAAGTTTTTCTTTACTTGAGTTGATGTAGGGTTTTAGGTCAGAAGGAATGTGCATCGGACAAGACTCATCCTAATTTGGTGAATTAACAAATTTGATCGTTTTTATTAAGTAAAGAAATCGCATCAAATGGAGCAATGGAATAATGGAGTATTCAGCTTAAAATTCCAATATTCCATTATTCCAACCCGTTATCCGTCTTTTACCGGCAGCACGATGGTAAACCGGGTTCCCCGATCTTCCTCGCTCTCTAATAAAATTTTACCACCGTGTTTTTGGATGATGTTATAACAAATGCTCAAACCCAAACCGGTGCCTTTGCCAACCGGTTTGGTAGTAAAAAACGGGTCGAATATTTTACTCTGAATCTTTTTGGGAATCCCTTTTCCGTTATCGCGAATTTCGATTTCTACCTGCGAATCATTCAGCGTAGTCGTAATCCAAATTTCCCCTTCCGTTTCGATTGCCTGGGTTGCATTATGCAGCAAGTTCATAAACACCTGGTTAATTTGGCCGGGATTGCAATAGATTTTCGGGATGTTAACCGTATAATTCTTATGCACTTGAATACGATTTTTGATTTCATTATTCAGCAAAACCAATGTTGAATCCAACCCCTCGTGCAAATCGACTGCTTTAAATTCCGCTTCATCCAGCCGGGAGAAGTTTCGTAAATTTTGCACCACATCTTTCACCCGCTGGCTGCCGACCAGGGATTCTCCGATCAACCCATCAATATCTTTTTGGATATAACCAAGATCGTATTTTTGATCCAATTCTGCAATTTTTTTCTTTAACGTTTCCGGTTCCACGCCATTTTGCAGCTCGGATAAAAGCTCCGTGATTGCCGCAGTATATTGCTGCAACTCCTTCATATTGGCATACACAAAGCTGATGGGATTATTTAATTCATGGGCAATTCCGGCAACCAACTGCCCCAATCCGGCCATTTTCTCACTTTGGATCAGTTGAGTTTGGGTTTCCTGAATTTCGCGATTGAGCTTCCGCAACGCTTTGTTTTTGGTTTCCAGCTCTTTGGTGTATTTGGCCTGAAGTTCCGCTTCCGTAAGTTTTTGGGTTAACCGGGTGCTTTCTTCGATGTATAAATTATTTTCAACAGCAATGGCCGCCTGCCCGGCTAAAATTTGCAACAGCGCCAGATCTTCTGCGGTAAGCTCTTTACGGTCTTCCCGCTCTGCTAATAAAAGTAATGCAAACAGTTTTTCCTTCCGCATTAACGGAATAACCAAACAAGCCTCAACATCTACTAATTCCGGGAAATTTTCCTGCAATGCCTGGGTTTTGAAAATCGGTTGTTTTAAAAAATTAGCGCGGCTTTCTGCGGTTAAGGTTAGTTGAAATTGCTCGTGTTTCCAATTGCCGGCAGCGGCTTTAAATACTGCTCGGTAGGTTGATTGCCCGTTTTCGGCAGCGCTGCCTTCACTTTCATCGACTCCTAATAAACTGCAATAATCGACTTTCATCGACTCTTTAACGGTGCCGACCATTTGTTCAAATAATTCATCGTTGTTTTTGATGAAAATGAGCTGCTGCGTAAAGTTCTGAAGTAGTCGCCGGGAGCCGGAGCGCTCAATTTCGATGCGATGAATTTTTTCCTGAAACCCGGCGATCAGGGCAATGATCACCAAAATCGCAATAATTTGAATGAGGAAAATGAACCAAAATTCCTGTCCGGCAAGCAGCAAAAACAGCAGGTAACCGGATACCATCGCGGAAATCAAAAATAATGCGGTTTGGCGGTTTTGCCATTGGTAGCGGCGAATGGAAACCAGGATAAACCCGATCACAACCCCAAACCAAACAATGAACAAAATAAGATTAAGAAAAAAACCTTTCCCCAATATTAACCGGTATAATGCCCGGTACGCCCGAATGATCGTTTTAGCAGGCCCGCCGGTTTCCGAAATTCGATAGGTTTTTCCGGGATTTAAATTATCGAGAAAAAGTTCTTTGCCGGATGTAAACCGAATTTGAGCGCTGTATAAGTT
>CAXHHS010000101.1:0-12861 GCA_964015645.1 uncultured bacterium | reverse complement strand
CACCAAGAAGCTCGTCGGCAGCGTCAGATGTGTATAAGAGACAGCATTATCGCCTACAAAAGTGGAACAGCACCAGGAACCGATTTTTCTGAAAAATTCCAGGATGATCTGGCAAGATTTATTTTGCCAGGAGAGTTTGCGATTTCAATTAAAAATCATTCCCCCGGGCCAATTCCCTGGTCGTTTGAAAAACTCAAGCTACAGTGTCCCCATGTTCAGGTCGCAATTGGCGTTAGAGCAGAAGACAGGAATTGTGTTATCACTTTAAATACACCGAAAAGTTATCACAAGTTCGAAGATGGGTATCGCACAAAGCACTACAATTCTCCAAAAGCATCCTTAAGGCTGTTTGGCAACGAAGATTACCCGATGATTTTTATTAAACCCAAATTCCCGGATCACTTTTCGAGCACTTTAAAAAGGCAATATGTTGATAACATCCGCACCTGGATGGTTATCTCAAATACCTTAGGCCATTTCCCGAAAGAAACCTATGACGGTAGAGATCCAATTGCCACAACCTCCGTAAAAAAAATTCGATGTATGGGAAATTACCTGTTAAAAGCATTAGCCGGCGATGAATTGGCAAAAGAATGGCTGAGAAAGGAAAAGAACAAATTGTATTGCTCGGAATTTGTACATGCCAGTTTAAACCTCGGAATCCACTATCCCTTAAACAAAGCGAATATCGGCGAAAAATTTTATGAAAGCGTAGCCAGGGAATTAAGCTCAAAGAATTTCATAACTGGACATCCGAATTTGTTTGCCGAGCTGGTTGATCTTCAAATGGCTCCGGAAAATCTCAAACCGATTATAGAAGAAATCGGTGAAGTTGAACCTTCTCCCCCGGACAGTATCATGCCGGATCCTCATTTAGCCATCCAACTTTACACCTGGGCGGATATACTGGCAACCAATCTTGAAGTTAGATTTCCATCGGAAAAAATTTCGCAAAAAGAGATTTCCCGCCTTCGCGTAGAATTTCTTAATGAAGTTAAAAAAGATATGCAAAAATTATATTTCTTGAAGGAACCGGAGAATAGCTCGGATATAAGAGATGAATTTGAAAATATTTACGGGAAAATACTTATGACGATAAAACAGATGGGCAATCAGCCAGGGGAATTTCGGCAAAGGCTAAATCCGCACATAAAAACCTTACGTGACCTCGCATTTAAAATTGAAAAGGCAGTTAATTATAATATTATGCCGACCTGTTACCTGGTTAGCGCTACCAGTGTAAATGAGAAAAAAAAGACCGAGGGCATTTTAAGCTGGCAATATTTAGGACATGGATTGCATAAGAATTTATTAGTCTGTGACAAACCTTCGATTACTTGACGCTCTTCGCCTCAGGATAAAAATGGCCAAAATGAGTAACCCGAATGCCCCTGCCACTAATATAATAATACCGTTCATGAAACCTCCTGTTGCCAGGGGCGCTTCTGGTTCTCCATATAGTACGAAGGGCGCCCAAAACAAAGGGTGTTCATAATAAACTTTTTGCCCTTCAACCAGGTTATGCGCTGAAAACATTGCTTGTTTAGCGACTTGCAAAGCATTTGGTTTCGATAAGCCCTCGTTTAAGAACGAATTATAAAAGTTAACCATTAATTTCGGCGTAAACTGATCGCTGACCTGCCAGTGTGTCATTAAAACTCGTCTGGCTCCTGCCCCTAAGAAAAGCCTGGGGAGGCCTAAAACCCCCTCTCCCGCAACAAGTTTACCCTGGCTTGTTTCACAAGCGCTTAGTGTAACCAAATCCCAATTATGTTGCCACCTGGCAATTTCGTATCCCATCAATAAGCCATCTTCGGTCGAATCTTCATTCATTGCCAGCAATAAACCAGAGAAGGTATCAAAAACACTGTCAACAAACGCATGAGTAGCAAAATGAAGTATTTGATGGTCCTTCATCTCCTGGCTTAATCGCTCCATTGTGGCATTTTTCCGTTTAAAAATAGAGGTGCGTTCGTGAATATTCTTTATCGCATTTCCCTCGCTATCGGCATACCACAGCGGAGGCAGGAAACGCCAATTCGCACGCATCCCTCCCCGGAATTTTGACAAATCCTCTCCATCCATATTCATTGGATTTGCTAATACTAAAATTTTTGTCCCTCCCCAGCTAAATGTTTTGGATTTTTCTCGAAACAACCAGGTGGTAGGGCTATATAAAATAGCATATCGATTTAGCATAAAATCTTTAGAATAATTGACCGTGTCTGTTGGAAAATACTTATCTTGCCTCGGAATATTGGTTAATAACATTTCAAATGGTAATCGCCTTAATCCACCATCCGGAACGATGATCAGTTCTTTGTTTAAAGAAACAGTGTTTTCAATCGGGGTTATCAACAGTTTATACAATCGATGCGCAATGTTTGCCTTAAACGGGATCTTGGCCAATGTCTTTTGGCCAAGATCATTAAATGGCGCAATTAGAGAGTCAACTAACCCGGTTAATGAATCTGCGGAGAACTCGATTGGCACTATTTCAACGGTTTCGTTCTGTATAACCATTGTAAACGAGCCTTGCTCGGAAACATGATACATCAACAAGCTCATATCAACATTTTGTAAATTTTTCTTAAGCGTATCCAGGGGAAGAACTTGTACGCCGGTAGAATCCGTGGGTTGGTTCGCGAGTTGTAATCGCCTGTCCATTAATTGATACTGGGCTAATTTGTAGCGAGAGTAAAGCGAATCGTAAGCAAAGGGATAAAGCCGAATTTGACGTTGCAACGCTTGCAACTCTAACGATGCGTTTTGATATGCTTTATATTCCGGCGTATTTGGCTGGTCTTTAGCGTAGCCTTCTTTCAGTCTCAGGTCGCGTAGCGTACGAGACCGGCTTATTTCCATATAATGAAACATTGAATCGAGCCTGGAAGGATCGCCGGTATTTTTATATTGTGTTAAAAGGCATTGAATTAATGCATTGTAAGGGTCTATATATTGGCTAAAGTGCCCGATTTTAAACTGTTCGACACTGATTGACGCCTGGCTTTCTTCGGTCTTTTTTACAGCCTTTCGATAAAAAGTGATTGCGCTATCCAAATCCTGAAGGCCTTTATAAACATTTCCCAATCCATAATTCCGTTCGATTGCCACATCATGCTTCTCGGCAGCATTTACAATGGTATCTTCATTGTAAATATCCATAGCTATTCTATAGCGACCTTTTATCACCTCCATATCGGCAATTTTAAGCCTATAAAATGCTTTAATACGGTTTATGTAATTATTGTGTGTTTGGCTTTTTATGGATTCCCAGTATTCTGTAAATTTTTTATAAGCGTTGTCATAATTCTTTTCAAGGTAATAGCTCATAAAAATTTTATATCGCCAGTATGCAATGTAATTCGGGCCGGCCGTATCTAAAAAACGCTCTAACCACTCGGAATACCTTTCCCGAGCGTTTTGGAATTTCTCTTTCTTCATTAAAAGATCGGCATACCGCGCAATTGCACGATACTCGACATTTTTAAATCCTTGTAATTTGGCGATCTCATAAACTTTCTTGTATTCGTGTGAAGCCAGCGAGTCCAAGCTAAGGGTGTTATAGAAATCGCCCTTACTAAGGTAAATCGAGAACAACTCTGATTTATCATTACACTTTTGGGCAAATTTCTCAGCCTTTTCAAAAGCAGGCAACACATCGTTATACCATTGTAAGCTGATAAGTGTTCGGGCTTTTGCCCGGAAGATGAGCGCGGCCTTTCTCCAATTTCCAATGGAAATAGCTATTTTCGCCAGGTTTTTATAAACCAAAAGCGCTTCCTGGTAGTTGCGTTGACTTCTATACAACCCGGCTATATGGAATTTGGAAAGCAAAGAAAGGGTAAGATCATTTATTTCTTCATTTATAATTAGTGCTTCCTCAAAACTTCTCCGGTTTTCCGTTCGATTTGTTCTACCCAATCCAACAAGATTATATATTTTAAATTTTTCATCATTTCTAAGCTTCGCTAAATCCAGGCCTTTTTGATAAAAAGATATAGCGGTCGCCATTCCGTTAGCACCTTTTGAATAATAACAGGTAGCCAAAAGATGAAGAAGCGCATTATCTTGATAATAATTTATCTGGCTGGAAAGAATCTGTTCTATTGTTTTACTCCATTCTCTATTTTGGAAATACCAAAGCGCATACGCAGTATTTTTTTGATATAGGTTCAAATTGAGGGCTTCAATTTCTTTTTTAGAAGAAAAAACACTTCCACTTTGGTTCAAAAATTCGACAAAATCTCTTATCAACCAGTATGGAATTTTATCTGCTTTTAATGCCAGTTGAAACTCTCGATAGGCAGTGTTTATACTATCTTGAGCTACAAAGATTTTCGCCAACATCCAGTGGCTAAAATGAGCGTGCTTATCTTCAGTTATTCTATTTTGAAAATACCTTTTGGCATCCTGTAATTGTCCATTATATAACATTTCTTCTAGCAATTGAACATAAATACGATCGAAACTTGAGTGTTTTATCAAATAAGACTTTAATTGTTCTATTCTTTCTTCTGCTGAGCTGGATTTAATTCCCTTTAAAAATTCATAGTATTCGGAGTAATTTAAAGAATTCGAGTTAATGGAAGGAAATGATTTTGCCAATAACGGCAAAATAGTACATAAAATAATAATGAATAGAGGTAAAAAAAATGGGTTCGATCTGTAAACAATTGTTTTCAAAGGCGATCCTCAATATCTCTTTTTATATAGAACCTCGGAAACCTTTGATATAAATAATGAAAAATAAACAAAAAATGCCACCTTTTAATAAAAGATGGCATTTTTCATCGTATAACTCTAACAATTAAAAACAATGGGTAAATTTTATTTACCGGGATCTTCCGGCTCTGGTGGTGGTCCAACTTCCCTGCCTAATCCCCCGGAACCGCCATAAACATCATTAAGTGATTTGTTGATCCACTGGCAATTTGTTAAAACTCGATTGCTAAAATAGAGTAGTTTGTAACGAGTTGCCTCGCTTATTTTGTTCGTGTTGTTAGCCAAACTATCCAAAGCAATCGTATTTTTGGCCTTAAAACTACCTCCACCTTCGGTATAAATTGAAACATTCAACTCGATAGCGATATTATTCATCGCTTCGAGTTTTTTAATAAAATTTTCCGCCACTTTCTCTTCATTATAAGGCATCTTGTGACTCCCCTCTTTTAGTTAGACCAATAATTTATTAATTGAGTAGATTGGTTAAAAAACTGGCCTTCTTTTTTAACCATCCTTAATTGTTCGATTGCTAATACTTTTTCACCGGAAAACCCCAATGCCATTCCCAGGAAATAATGAAATTTGTTGTTGGATTTTACCCCACCTTTCTGCGCTAACATTAGCGACCTGGATAAAAAATTTACAGCACTTTTTAAATGCGCATTTTCAGCATCTTTTTGAAGCGTTATTTTTGTGTTTTTGGTTAAAGCAAAGTGAGAAACGCCTAAATAAAAGTAGTATTCCGCAATTTGATTCACTATAATCTCATCGCTTTGGTTTTGTAGCAGAAGTTCTGCACCGGGTTCTAATGTCGCTAACCCATTAATCGTATTTTGATAATCAAAATCATTATAACTAAACATTGCTTGTATAAAACGATTGCCGAATACCTTCAGGCGCCCGCTCTCCGGTTGTGCGCTTCGATTTCCCCTGGTAAAATCACCCGGGGCAAAGGAATAAGGTACCGTTTCACTATATTCTATTGCCGATATAAATTCTGGGTTGCCCGGTTTTCCTAATTGAAAAACGAGAAAAAAAATCACAAGCGTTGCAGTAATTCCGCTATAGACAATATTTTTATTAACAAGCATCCAACCCGTAAGAATGTCTAACCAGTATTGATTCCAGATAATTTTAGAAAAAATTCTCCTTTTTCTCTGTTCTTTTTTTTGGATATCTTTTCTCAGAAAAACCGTTCCCTCTTCTTTAATCAGATTAATTGCTTTTCTTTTGAGTAAAAGTTCTTCAAAGCATGCATTACAGTTAAATAAATGTTCCTGGAATTTCTTAAGAGTTTCACCGGAAAGCTCATTCGTAAAATAGGCACTCATTAATTTTTTCTGATCGGGAAGATTGCACTTCATAAATCCTCCCTAAAATACAAAACTTTAAAACAAATCATTGTGAAGACATCTTTTTGGGTTAAACAAGTTATGCTTTATTAAAATCACTATACCTATAAATTCTGCACTTGTAATAAAATATTGGAAATTTTATTTTATTTTTTCATAATGCTTTTTAAAGAGCTTCAACCCGTAGTGAATTCTCTCGCTTACCCGCCGGGGCGCTAATTGAATGCACTCGCTAATTTCGCTAACACGAAGGTCTTTATAAAATTTTAAATATAAAACTTCCTGGTACTTTTTAGGCAGTTTACTGATAACTTTTTTAATTTTTTCCGCTTCTTCCTTCCTTTCTAAATAATCGCCTGCTTCAAACGCTGGTTCCGGTATCGTTTCGATAGTATTGTTTATATGCCGTCGTGTGTTTTTATATTTTTTAAAATCGGAAATTTTTTTATACAAAATGCCAAAAATATAAGACTCAAGCGAACTCCCTTTCTCCGGATCAAATTTTCCTGTTTGCAAACTTTTAACTGTTGCAAGGCGAATTTCAGCTACAACATCTTCGATATCTTCCCGGGATATTTCGCCTAAATGATACGAAACAACTTCCCAAATTTTATCTTTAAACAGGTCATTGAATTTTTTTTCTGCTTGAGGGACGCCATCTATAAGCTGTCGAATAAAATCTGAATCGGGGTGCATTCGCAAATTTTCAGAAAAAAACATTATTTTCAATATTTCACAGCGAATTAAGAATATAGATATAGTAAAGGCTGTGAAAATAAAAAGTGCAAGGAATTAGATATAGTATAAGGGGCGAAATGTAATAAAACAATACTTCAGAATAAAAACATTCATAATGTTTGTTTAAACGAATTTTAGATTGTCTTTAGAGTTTTAAATCTGAAAGCTGGGGGGCTTTCTAAGGGCCTTTGAAAGGTATCAATCCTTTCAAAGGTTTTTTTATGCGAAGAAACCTTCATTTACATTCGGTGTGTGTATCCCAAATATTAATTTGAAAATTGTAAATTTTGAATTTTTATTCCTACATTCAGCGTCTCAACTACTGTAAGAGAGGAAACGCTGAATGGTATTTTGGATTTTCAAACTTTTACTGCTTTTATGTGTTCTACACAGCCCGATATTTTCTCAAATCGTTTTCGAACCCCTTCACCGCGATGTTTACAATTTTTTAAGCAGGCTAAGCCAAAAGGGTATTATAGAATATAATGACTTGATTACGCCGCTGTCTCGAAAATACATTGCGCAAAAACTGAACGAGCTTTCTCTTAAAACTACGGTGTTAACACCTTTAGAAAAAAAAGAGCTGGCGTTTTACAAAAAAGACTTTCGGTTTGAACTGGATTTTATTAATGATGTGAATTTTGTTAATGAAGCCAAACATTCCTATTTTGGGAAGGATATAGCAAACCGCTACCGTCTGTTTTCCTATCGCGATAATTTTTTTTCCATAAATTTAAGCCCGATATTAGGTTACGAAACCGGCGATAATGATGGCATTAGAAACACTCACCGTTGGAATGGTGTTTCCCTGTACGGCTACCTGGGAAAACATTTTGGCTACAGTTTCGACTTTCGCGATAACCGCGAACAAGGGCAAAATATTGACACATCAAAAGCATTTACACCGGTTACGGGAATAGATGCACAATTTTTTCCGGAAAACAATGCTATTGAATATAGTGAAGTCCACACGACAATGACCGGGAATTGGAAATGGGGTTCTATAACCGTAGGGAAAGACTTTATAAATTGGGGATATGGGAAAAATGGCAAGGTGGTTTTATCTTCCAAAGCCCCCTCGTTTGCATATATTCGCCTTGATGCCCAATTAGCAAGCTGGTTAAAATTTAACTACTTCCATGCCTGGTTACAGTCAGACGTAATCGATTCGACGAGAATTTTTCCGACACTAATTGAAGGACAAAACAGCATACAATTCCGGCCCAAATTCCTCGCGTCTCATACCATTATTATTACACCTAAAAAAGGGTTGGATATTTCACTTGGAGAGTCGGTTATTTATGATAACCAGCTTGAATTCGTTTATCTAATTCCAATCATGTTTTACCGGCTTGCAGACCATTATTTATCCAGCAGGCGAAACGATGCCGGCAGCAATGCGCAACTGTTTTTCGCCATCAATTCTCGAAATCACATTCGTAAAACAAATTTTTACGGTGAAATTTTTATTGATGATCTTTCGATCCCCAACATATTTAACCCGGATCGACAGGTGAATCACTTCGGTTATACCCTCGGCGCTTCTACCACGGATTTTCCGTTAAATAATTTAACACTTAGCAGCGAATATACCCGCATCAACCCGTTTGTGTATAGACATTTTATTCCCACCCAACTTTATACGAGTTCCTCTTATTTGATGGGACATTGGATGGGACATAACTCCGACCAGTGGTATGGGGAATTAAATTATCGCTTTTTACGAGGTCTACAAGCAACTGCCTGGGCACGGCATATTCGGAAAGGTGAGGATGGTGAAGTCGCCGATCAGTATACGTTCCCGCATAATCCTTTTTTATTCGGTTTAAATACTAAATTTACCGATTGGGGGATTACGGTTAAATATGAAATTACCCATGAACTGTTTTTGAGAGGTAAATTTCAGCGCTTGAGAGTTTCCGAAGCGCAGGCAAATGGCGGGTTTATCGAAACAAGCCGAAATGAACTTTTTTTATCGCTGTTTTATGGGCTGTAGCGTTTCTTGTAGTATTCTTTATTCTCCTCGTCGAATACGATCTTTCATAAAATCAACAGCACCGGGGTCATGATAAATGCTTGTTGGTGCAGGATTATATTCAAACACAAGTTCAATAAAGCGATTAATGATGTACCCCGTAACGCCCCAAATTACCGATGGCCCGAAGTGATAATAATATATCGGATATTTTTTACTCCCGATATCTCTTTCTTCCAACCGAAAATGTTTATCGGTTAAAAATAGCTCCAATGGAACCTCTAAAATTTCTGCGACTTCATCAGTACTAATTTTTGTAGGATAAGGATACGGCATTTTTGCAACAAACGGTGTTACCAAAAAATTCGATATGGTTGGAAAATCATCCAATTGGCCGATGACGTTTAACATTTGTTGCGGAATACCAACCTCTTCAAATGTTTCTCGCAGTGCGGTTTCTTGCAGTGATGCATCTTGCTCCTCCCATGCACCCCCGGGAAATGAAACTTGCCCTTTATGATGCTCAACAGTTTCCGTGCGTTTGGTAAACAGAATATGCGCCTTGCTATTTATATCGAGAAATGGGATTACCACCGCTGCCGGTGCAAATTCCGGTATTTTTAGCCGCTGTGGAGAATGTTGAGTAAGCTTTTTTTCAATCGTTTGAATCGCTTCGGAGTATTGCATTTTTAGCCATTAGATTGAATCGTGAAACGTGGGTTCGTGATGCGTGAAGAATCATAGCTCATCCAAAATAGAAGAGAATATACGGGCGAAGCCCAAACAAAAAAATCCCGGTGTAGTTCCGGGATTTTTGGTGCTGGAGGCGGGACTCGAACCCGCACGAGCGTAAGCCCACTACCCCCTCAAGATAGCGTGTCTGCCAGTTCCACCACTCCAGCTTTAGATTTATTGGGATTAATTACTATCGTCAGGCCCCTGGGGTTCCTCTTCCGGATCCGATTGAGGTGTTTGTGAGCTTCCATCATCAGTTGCCGGAGCAGTTCCTTCATCGTTAGCGGGTAAATCATCCGCCGGAAGTTCGGTTGCGGCAGGCACGGTTTGTTGTTGTTGCTGTTCATTTAACAGCTGTTGCTGGGTTTTACTTTCCGGAACCGCATCCGTACCGGAACTCATAAAACTAATGATAATACAAAGCACTCCATAAAATACCGCCAAACCAATCGTTGTTTTCTGCAAAACGGATGTGGCGCTTCTGGCACTTAAAACTCCGCCAGCGCCTCCCATACCACCAAAGGAACTCGCCAGGCCGCCTCCTTTACTGGCTTGCATTAAAATTACAACAACCATCAAAATACAAGTAAGAATAAATAAGAATATTAGAAAACCATATAACATTTATAACCTCCATAACTTACAAAATATTATTTTAAAGCCTGCAAATTTATCGAGTCACTTTATGGATAACAAGTGTTTTTTATTTTGCCTGAATAACGTTTTCTTTTTTATAACAAGAATTTAAATTTTTCTAAAACTCTTGATTTTTCCATGCAAGATGTTTTACTTCGATTTAGCTTTTATTGTGTTTAAGTCATTCTAAAGTATTTTAAGCCGTTCTACCAGGTAATATCCGAATTTATTCAAAACACTTTTCAAACAACACGATTTAAAACAAAAGAAAATTCCATCAAAATTTTTAGAGACGATCAATTATGGCATCAAAACCATTTAAACTCATGTTTGGTTCGACAATTTTTAAAAAAATAATTATGGCGATTACCGGCCTGTTTCTCACATTCTTTGTACTTATTCACATGACCGGCAACCTTTCGTTTGTTTTTGGCGGAAAAGATGTTTTTAACATTTATTCTCATACCCTCATCAGTCTGGGGCCGTTATTGTGGACAATTGAAACCGTTTTACTGCTGGCATTTATTTTTCACGCCTGGAACGCAATCAGCATTTCGCTCCATAATAAAAAGGCTCGCCCGGCATCATACACAAAACTGAAAAGCAGCGGCGACCCCAGCAAAAAAACGCTTTCTTCAACAACGATGATCTGGACCGGAATCGTCCTGCTTGTTTTTATTGTCATCCATTTAAAAACGTTTAAATACGGAGCTTATTATTCAACCACCGTTAATGGTGTGGAAATGCGTAATTTATATCAATTGGTAAAAGAGGTTTTTCAAAGCCCGTTTTACACCTTTGGGTATGTGGCAACAATGCTGTTATTAGGCTATCACCTGCGCCATGGCTTTTGGAGCGCTTTTCAATCACTTGGTGCAAATCACCCGCGATACTCCAACATCATTTACACCATCGGAATTCTTTTAGCAGTGGTAATCGCCTTTGGGTTTCTGGTCGTGCCTTTGTATGTATTTTTTTCCTAATCTAAATTGAAAAGAGGATTACATGTTTGACGGCAGTTCCGTACTTAATAGCAAAGTTCCATCCGGCCCTATTGAGCAACGATGGGATTTTCACAAAAATAATATTAAAGTCGTAAGCCCGGCCAATAAACGAAAATTCAACATTTTGGTAGTGGGTACCGGGCTTGCAGGAGCGTCGGCTTCCGCGTCTTTGGCGGAATTGGGGTATAATGTAAAAACGTTTTGCATTCAGGATTCCCCTCGGCGGGCACACAGTATTGCTGCTCAAGGTGGTATTAACGCTGCCAAAAATTATCAGAACGATAATGACAGCGTTTTTCGCCTGTTTTACGACACCATTAAAGGCGGCGATTTTAGAGCGCGGGAAGCCAATGTCTATCGCCTGGCGCAATTGAGTGCGAATATTATTGATCAATGTGTGGCACAAGGGGTTCCGTTTGCCCGGGAATATGGCGGCTTGTTGGCGAATCGCTCTTTTGGCGGCGTTTTGGTTTCGCGAACATTTTATGCCCGCGGGCAAACCGGCCAGCAATTGCTGCTTGGCGCTTACGGGGCACTGATGCGCCAGGTAGATATGGGAACGGTAGAATTATTTTCACGCCGGGAAATGCTCGATTTAATCGTTGTTGATGGCCAGGCGCGAGGCATTATTGTCCGCGATTTGGTTACCGGAAAGATTGAAAGATATTCCGGGGACGCCGTTGTACTGTGCACCGGCGGTTACGGAAATGCTTATTATCTTTCCACAAATGCGAAAAATTCGAATGCCACCGCTGCCTGGCGCTGCTACAAAAAAGGCGCTTTTTTCGGAAATCCCTGCTTTACCCAAATCCACCCCACCTGCATTCCGGTTTCCGGAGATTATCAATCGAAATTAACCTTGATGAGCGAAAGTTTGCGAAACGATGGACGCGTTTGGGTTCCGAAAAAAGTGGGAGATGATCGCATGCCCGATCAAATTCCGAAGGATGAGCGCGATTATTACCTGGAACGCCGGTACCCGTCTTTCGGGAATTTAGTGCCGCGCGATGTGGCCTCCCGCAACGCCAAATACGTGTGTGATGAAGGCCGCGGCGTGGGCGATACCAGGCTGGCTGTTTATCTCGATTTTGCCGATTCTATCGGTCGCCTGGGGGAAGCAACGATTCGTGATCGCTACGGCAATCTTTTTGAAATGTACGAGCGAATTACCGGCGAAAACCCCTATAAAACGCCCATGCGGATTTATCCCGCGGTTCATTATACCATGGGCGGGCTGTGGGTTGATTACAATTTGATGAGTACCATCCCGGGATTATTTGTATTGGGCGAGGCGAATTTTTCCGATCACGGCGCGAATCGCCTGGGGGCCAGTGCTTTAATGCAAGGATTGGCTGATGGTTATTTTGTTATTCCCTACACAATTGGCGAATACCTCGGAAACACCAAATTGCCCAAAGTCACTATCGAAGATTCCGTTTTTAGCGAAACCGAAAATCGGATTAACGAATCCATCAAAAAGCTACTTTCGATTAAAGGCAAAAAAACAGTAACGGAATTTCATCGTGAATTGGGAGCGATTATGTGGGATAAAGTTGGTATGTCCCGCGATGAAAATCGTTTGAAAAAAGCGCTTGAAGAAATTCCGGCGCTCCGGGAAGAGTTTTGGCAAAACGTGAATGTTCCGGGCGATGGAAAAGTGCTCAACAAAAACCTGGAACTGTCTCTTATACACATC
>CAXHHS010000100.1:0-12897 GCA_964015645.1 uncultured bacterium | reverse complement strand
ACACCAAGAAGCTCGTCGGCAGCGTCAGATGTGTATAAGAGACAGAATCGAAAGTAATCGCTTGCGCCGATAACTTCCACAAATTCCATATAATTCGCTTTAATCCCCAGGTTGCCATAACGGTTGTAAATTGAACAAAAATAAGCACTTTCATGAATGCCTTTATGGCGCTCATGTGTAACTCCGGCAATTAAAGGATGCTGGCATAATTGGTTTCCTAACCAGGTTGTACCGGAACGATGTTTGCCGAGTGCAAAAATAGGTGTTGGCATTTTTTCTTAACCCTTTTTTATGATGCTTTTGTTAAACTTTTTAAAAAATAGTTTGATGATCAAATTCATTACATATCTCGAGCGCCAGGCATTACAAGGCGGGCATAACTTACAATTTGATTAAAAAGAGACCGTGCGGTTAAGTGAATAAACCCCAAATATAGCAATCCGCCGGAAATAACATAAATCGGAAGTGTAATTTGCCAGATAAAAACATTTTCGATTTCCGCTTTTAAAAGCCAAATTGCGGTAACCATCAGGATTGAGCCGCCAAGCGGCGCCAGAAATTGTTTTAAGAATATTTTTAAATCGATGGTAATCAACCTGCGAACAATCCAGATAGATACTGGCATTAGCAAATATCCTAAAAGGGTATATGCGATTGCGACTGCTGTAATGCCGTTCTTCACAATAAACAAGAGCGCTACCGTATTGCAAACCGCAAAAAGCGCTGTAACTGCAAAGCGCCAGGCGGGCTTTCCTGCTGCGTTGATTATACTGCCAATAAAAAATGATATAGCGTAAATAATCCCCATAAACGCAAGCGCTTGCAGAACCGGAATACTTGGCTGCCACTTTTCACCGAAAAAAGCGGTAATGATTTCCGGCGCTAAAACTGCCATACCTCCAAATACCGGGAATGCTGCCAGCCCTGTCATTTGAGTAACATTATAGAATGCCTGCCGCATTCTAATACGGTCATTTTGAAGACGCGAAAAAACTGGAAATGCAACTGCATTGGTAATGTTTGTAAGAAATTTGACGGCGGTTTGCAGTAATCGAAAGGCAATGGTGTAATATCCCAACATTGTAGGGCCTAAAAAATAACCAACTAAAAATTGGTCGGAACGGCGGCTAAAAAAATCTAATAAGTTGCTGCCGGCAATGCCGATGCCAAATGTAAACAATTCCTTAAAGTGCGCCGTAGAGAACGTTAACCCCGGGCGCCACTTTGTTACTTTCCATAATACAATAACATTCACCAAATCGGTCACTAATATTTGGGCGACCAGGCTCCAAACACCATAGCCATTTAACGCCATACCAATTCCGACCGCACCGCCAATCGCTGCCGCTAAAAGCGCCCGAATGGCTAAAGATTTGAAAGCGAATTCCCTGCGAAGAACGGCTTCCTGAATACTGCTAAACGATCCGAATATAAAACTTAACGAAAGCCAGGAAACAACCGGCGCTAATCGTGGTTCATCAAAAAATTTGCCAATATATTCCGCGCCTAAAATTGTACAGATCATTAATAATAAACCACTTAACAAGCCTGTCCAAAATGCGGTATCCAGGTGGTTAGTTTTAAGATCATCTCGTTGAACAATTGCTTCGCTAAACCCCTGGTTACGGAAAATATTTACAAATACTGTAAACATGGAGGCCAACGCTACCAACCCGAATGATTCCGGTGACAACAGGCGCGACAAAACCAAAAATACCAGGAAAGAAAGTGAATATGATCCCCATATTTTGGTTGCCGACCAAATGATTGCTTTTGCTGCTTTTTGTTTTAGTTGCAAATAAATCAGTTTATTTAGGGGGTTTTATTCTGTTTAATCAATTTCATTTGTAGATCAGCTAAATAATATATTCAGCTGATTTTTCCTTCATTTTCATCTGTTCCCGTACCCAGGCGATGGTGTATTCCAGGCCTTCTTCTAAGGTTACTTCCGGTTTCCATTGGAGGATTTCACGGGCTTTGGTATTATCACAGATTAAGCGGTTTACTTCGCTGTTAGAAGGGCGGGTTCGTTTATCTTCCTGGATAATGGGAATTTCGCGCCCCATCAGGTTTAGAATGATTTCGCATAACGCTTGGATGGATTCCTCTCGCCCGCTGCCAGTGTTGATGGTTTCTCCAATGGCTTGCTCCAGGCTGGCTGCTTTAATAAATCCATTAACCGTGTCGGATACATAATTGAAGTCTCGCGTGGGATACAGTGAGCCTAACCGAATAAAATCATCATTAATAGCCTGGGTAATAATAGTGGGAATTACAGCCCGCATCGACTGCCGCGGCCCAAAAGTATTAAAGGGACGTACTAGCGATACATTTAAACCAAATGCGTAATAATAGCTCAAAGCCATTTTATCCGAGCCAATTTTGCTGGCAGCGTAGGGAGATTTTCCTTCTATGGGATGTTTTTCGTCGATAGGTGCATATTGCATTTTTCCATAAACTTCGCTGGTAGAGGTTTGAACAACCCTTTCAACATTCGATTTAAGGCAGGCATTTAAAATATTTGCGGTTCCAACAACGTTGGTTTGAACATAATCCATTGGGTTAACATAGGAATAGGGAATAGCAATTAATGCGCCCAGGTGAAACACAATGTCACGATCCCGAACGGCTTGCAACACTGCATCCGGGTCTTTCAAATCGCCGCTGTAAATATCAATATTTTCTTTTATTTCGGGCGAAAACGTTTCGATATACCCATTATCATTTCGAGAGTTATAGCGAACAAATGCCCGTACATCCGCACCTAATTTAACCAGGCTTTCCGTAAGGTGGCTGCCGATAAAACCGCCGGCCCCGGTAACCAAAATTTTCTTATTAGACCAATTCATTATGCTCCTCACCAATTAAATAGGGTTTAACATTCGGTTTTGACGAATACGTTGTAGAAACAAAATTATAATTAACTTGTAGATTTTTACATTGGGTTAACAAATTCTCCAAATCACCATTCATGGTATTATTAACCGCAATGTAAACGCTTTCGATATTATGTAAGTTTTTTAGCAGTGGTAAATCGCTGGCATCTCCCATTACTTTCACACCGTGAATTTTATTCCCGCGCTTAAGCGGATCGTTATCTAAAAAGCCGATGGGTTTAACTTTTGGTCCAAGATTGGCTAACACTCTTCTAATAAATAGCTCCCCTTCCTCTTGTGCACCGTATATCAAAATGTTTTTGTCGAAATTTATTTTTTTACTGCCGATAAAGTCGTATTGGATATAATTCACGAAAATTCGAAACCCGGTTAATATGCAGGTATTTAAAATAGTATGAAGAATTAAAAGGGAAAGAGGATATTGAAATTTAAAAATAAGAGAAAGAACGGCCAGGGATATTAGATTCCCAACAACGATTGCTTTGATGAGTACAATTAAATCAAGCTTACCGAAATAATACCAGATTCTTTGATAGATTCCAAAAAAGATAAAACAAATACCCTGGGCAATACAAAGTACCGATAAAATTGTACCAAAGGATTTGGGAGATAAAACATTCGGTTGAAAATCGTATTTAATTAACAATGCACTTCCAAACGCAATAATACATAATATAATGTCCGTAATAACTTTGTATATCTGTCGCCTTCGGTACAGTAGATGTTTTATGTTAAGAGGTTCAAAGATGGTAACCATTAAGGCGTGAAAAAAATACTTTAGATCGGATAGAAAACCGACATCTTCGACATATTTGCTGTCTCTTTCCAACTTTAACGGAAGAATATGTTCAATATAATACGCTTCAATATCATCAACGCCTTCCGGGATGAGATCTTTTTCATTTCGCCAGGCAATTTGGTTTGGCCCTACCAATCCCGGTTTTACCGATAATACGATTCGCTGTTCATTGGTATAAAGTTCTACAATTTCCGGCACCTCGGGCCGGGGGCCTACAAAACTCATATCGCCTTTTATGATGTTAATCAGCTGTGGTAACTCATCTAATTTTAGCCGTTCAATTACCCTACCGACTTTGGTAAGGCGGTGATCGTATTTGGGGCTAACCTGGGGGCCGTTTATAATTTTATGGGGCATTTTGCGGAATTTATACATCCAAAATGTTTTTCCATTTCTGCCAACGCGGAGATGTTTGAAAAAGATCGGCCCGGGAGATTCTGCTTTAATGCTAATACCGATTAAAAACATAAAAGGCGAGGCAACAATTAATCCGATAGTCGCTAAAATGCGATCAAATAATTCTTTTAGTATCATATTAACCAAATTTGAAGTTGTGTGTGTTATTTAGTTTAGGGCAATTTTAGAAATTTCTGTTGCAATATAATTGATATCTTGCGGTTTTAAGCTAAAATACAATGGCAATGTGATCTCATTCGCTGTCACATATTCCGTTTTGGGCAAGGGTACACAAAAATCTTTGTACACCGAAAAGAGATGAACCGCAGGATAATGAATACTGGTTTGAATACCCCGGTTTTTTAATTCTTCTCTAAAAAAATCTCTTTTTTGAGCATTCCCATCTTTTAACAGGATTGGAAAGATATAATTAGAAGATTCGTATTTAAAATTTTTGTAGGGAAGAATAATTTCATCCAGGGTACCGAGTTTCTCCAGGTATATTCCTCTTAATTCTTTTCTTTTTTCAATATCCGCTTTTAATTTTTTTAGCTGGCTTAATGCTAAAGCGCCTCGAATATCGTCCAACCGATAATTGTAGCCGGAATCCAGAACATCATACCGGGTAGAGTGGCCTTTAGCCCGATCGAAAGAAAGCGTTGTCATACCATGCGCCCGTAACAGTTTTGCTTTTTCAGCAAAGTTGTCGTTATTCGTTACCAGCATTCCGCCTTCGGCACAGGTGATATTTTTATTCGAAAAAAAACTAAAGCATCCTATATCTCCAATGGTTCCTAACTTTTCTCCTTTATATTCGGCGTAAGGCGCGTGGGCAGCGTCTTCCACAATGTAAAGGTTATGCTGTTTCGCTAAATGCCTGATGGCATCCATATCACAAGAAAATCCACCATAGTGCATTACAATAATCACTTTGGTTTGGGGAGTTATTTTTTTCTCGATGTCTGCCGGGTCTATAGAATAATCTTTCAAACTCGTTATATCTGCAAAAACCGGCGTTGCGTCTACGTATCTTACAACATTGGCAGTGGCAACAAAGGTTAAGGAGGGAACAATCACTTCATCCCCTTTGCCAATTCCCAAAACTTTTAACGCTAAATGTAATGCAGCAGTGCAATTCGAAACCGCAACGGAATTTTTAACGGAGAGGTTGGCAGAAAAAGCTTCTTCCAATTGTTGTACTTGCGGCCCCATCGATATCCATTTGGAGCGAAGTACTTTTAAAACCGCTTCTTCTTCTGCTGTTCCGTAATTCAAATCGAAAAGAGGAATTTTATAAGCCATTTTTTCTTTCTTAATAATTAAGATACTGCCCGTTTACAGCTATTCTTTCTTTTATTTGGTTCTCTGCAAAATAGGTTCTATAGATATCCTGGGCTGTGGAATAATCTTCGGCTCTTCCAATATCGAGCCAGTGTTCTTTAATATCGTATTTTGCTACTGACCAGTTTTTTGCCAGCATCGTTTCTACAAGTGTATTCATTCCGAAGTATTCGTTTTTCGGAATAATTTCAAAAATTTCCGGCTTTAGTAAATAAATACCGGCCATAATATTTGATACGATGTCCGGTTTTTCCTCGATATCGAATACCAAATCTCCTTCGAAAAAGATATTGCCGAACTCGAAAGGCTGAACAACCTCTTTTATACCCATTGTTAATTTCGCACCCTTTTGAATGGCAAAGTTGTAGAACTTCCGGAAATCCAACCCGGTTAAAACATCTCCATTCATCACTAAAAATGGCTCGGTTAATTCCTCGGATAATAGGGTAAGAGGACCAGCAGTGCCTAACGGTTTTTCTTCTTTGCTAATCGTAAGTTTTACGCCGTACCTGGAGCCATCTCCAAAAAAGTTTTTGATATATTCTGACTTGTAATTTGTTGCCAGAAAAATTTCATTAAACCCAAATTTTTTTAATAGTTCTATTTGAACCTCAAGAACCGATTTTTCACCGATTGGAAGCAAAGGCTTGGGGATAACCTGCGTAAATGGCTTTAGCCTGGACCCCAGCCCGCCAGCTAAAATGACTGCTTTCATAAATTTTACTCCTTGGTATAGCTCTTCTTATAAGTTGTTATAAACATTTAGTTTAGAAGATGACAATCTGAACAATATATTACGCTTTCAAGTTTTTGGAATCTATTTCACTATAATATTTTTGATAGTCGAACCCACCATAAATCGATGCCGGGTTAACTTTATTTAGCACTATGGCTAATAATTCTTTGTTTAATTTTTCTAAAAATTTTTGGGTTCGAAAAAGTGCCGTATTATTCGAATTATGTGCTTCTACACACAAAATAATGCCTTCGATAAATGAGGCGATTGTGATGGCATCAGGAATCAACAGCGCCGGTGGTGAATCGATGACAATAAAATCAAAATGATTTTTTAAGTGCTCAATGCCTTGTTTTAGCTCCGAAGAAGTCCACAAGACATCTGATTGAATCTTCGAATTGCCAGCGAGAATTATTCCTAAATTTGCATCTGATGAAGGCCGAATCAACGAAATTAAATCTGCGATAAAATTGCCAACGCTGCTTATTTTAGTTTCCTTTACAAGCGTATTGGTATTGATACCCAATATATTTTCAGTAATATCTTCATCCCCATATTTCCCATTCACTGGTTGAACGGATTGTGAATACATACTATTCGTAACCGCATCGGATAATCCATGGGAAGTATTTGATAAATTGAAAAATTTGTGAATTGTCGGTTTACGAAAATCACCGTCGATGAGCAGGGTTCGTTTGCCCAATTTTGCAGCGGTTAACGCCAGGTTAACGGCTACAGTCGATTTACCTTCGCTTGGGCCGGCGCTCGTAATCATAACCGATTGCAATTTCTCATTGACTAAAGGCTGCAATTGAAACCACAAATATGAATAAGCATCGCGATACATTAAGCCGACGCCATTATTGACCATTAGTTGATGATTTTTCAAATGGCCATTTCTACCGCCTAACTTTTTGAGTTTTACTTCCGGGATTGTTCCATATACCGGCAATTCAAATATGGTTTCGATTTCTTCCGGGGTACGCGGTGTTTTATGAAGCGTTTCGCCGAGAAAAATTACAATAAGGCCAATAATGCCCCCGGTAAACAAAGCAATAATGATGTTAAGATTTTTCCGCGGCAGGTGTGGTTCAGCCGGTTTTTGTGCCGGATCTATAACGTAAATATTACCAATTTCCGCTGCTTCCCGAAACCGCGCTCTTTCCCGCTCTTCCAAAAGTTGGACATAGATATTATTGTTAACTTCTCTATCCCGCAGCAGGCCGAAAACACGAATTTCCCCATCCGATATTAGATTTAGCCGCTTATTATAGGCTTCTAAGATTTGTTTTAAATTTTCTTCCTGGGCTGCGAGCGCCTTTAATTCGATTTCTAATGTAATTGATTGCTCCAAATATTTTTCCAGTTGAGAAATCGGGTCTGTCATTCCCGCCAGATCATGCTTCTGAAATACATCCCTTGTCTCTTGCTTAATTCTCTTTTTTACCTGTTCAATCTCCGATTTCAACAAATTTACCCGGGGATGATCGTCAGAGAGATCTCGCGCCAACAAATCGGTATATTGGTATTCTAACTCTATCAATTTATCTGTTAATCCGGTAATCAGGTGGTTTGAAGCTTGTAACAATGAAGTATTAATGTTGATATTGTTATTGGCTAATTTATTTTCGATGAATTCCAAACTTTGATTTTTTGCCTCTTTTTCACTTTGCGCAGTGTTGTAGAGGCTTTCCACAGCACTAATTCGTTCCAGCAATTCTTGAAACTCTTGTTCGGGCGAAGTAATATTTGTCTTCTTTCTAAATGCGCTTAAGGAGTCTTCCGCGGCTTTAAGTTTTTCTTTTATTACACCAATTTGCCCATCAATAAATTCTTTGGTATTGGAAAATTCTTTACGTCGCAATTTCAGGTTGTTTCTTTGCAATACGGTTGTCATTGTGTTTGCAATTTTTTGAGCTATTTCCGGATTTTCGGAATCGAATGAAACGGTGATAGTATTAGGCGCTTGCTTGCCTCGCGAAACGACCGTATTATTTCGTATAATTGAAATTAAAGATTGCTCATCCATCGTTGCGTTTGGTTGATCGTGTAACAACTTTAAAGCGGTTCGGATCGAATCCGGCAACTCATGATATACACTTTTTGTAAAAGAATTAGTGCGAAGCTCCATCATCCGGTTGGCAACAAGATTTTCTTGATTTCTTATAAAATCATGTTCAAAAATATTATCATCGCTCAAGTTCTCGAAAGCCACAACCGCCGAGGCTCTATAGATAGGTTTCGAATAATAGTTGTATAATACAGCAAGCGCCAAACAAAAGATGATACATAAAATCAATACCAATTTTTGCTGTTTAATCTTGTCTACAAGCTCGGTAAGATTAATATCATCATTTTTAAAGTGTTGCATAAAACGTCTCGTATTCTGGATTAATTCGTTTGTTTCTCAAATTGGCGTATATATTCCGTTCTTATTTAATCCATCGCAGGTACGAAATATATACTCCGGCGACAAAAGCCAAATCTCTTATAATTGTAGATGCGGTTCTCCAGGTCCGCCATTTATTGTTGTGAACGTAAATAACGTCGCCGGCTTGTAATTTGGGAGGGGCGGGGCCGGTTTTATTTTTCAAATAATCTTTTATATTAAATGTAATAATTTCCTTTTCAACATTGCCGTTTGGTAACGGAGTGTCGTTATCCAAATTAGCTAAATAAGCAGGTTTATGGCGAGTGATGGTTACTTTGCTTAGATTGGAAAACTCCGTTGAACCGCCGGCAATGGACATTAATTCCACTACATCCGTATTTTCTGTAACATGATACTTATTGGGTTGCCCCACTTCTCCAAAGACGTATACAACAATTTGTAACACATCTTCATCGCCCAATCGATAATCTTCTATTTCCTGGGCTGTTGCGTTCGCTCCGAATAATAGGAAGAACGCTAAATATAAAATTCGATATTGAAATACGTTTTTCATAATGTTTTACCTTTAATTAATAATATACTTACGAACGTTCTCTCTCTTGCTGCATAAGGTTTAGCTCTTTAAACATTTCCTGGGTATTCTGGATAAGGCCATCGACTATATTGCAAATAAGTTGTATTTTGCCAAAAAGGTCTGCGTGGTTCTTTAACATAAAGTTTCCCAGCTCGGCAAGATTAATTTGTAAAACGGTTAGCGATTGGCCTAATTCATCATGTATTTTTTTAGATGTGCGAATTTTATCTTCTTCCCGTAAAGACTCGATACGAGCCGATAAATTACGCAGCATATCTCGTGCTTCTTTGAGTTCTCTTTCAATTTTATATTGTTCTTTAAGCTTTTGTTCAACCTGGTTTTGCATCATCATTCCAACAGTCAATTTTTTTCGTTTTTCAAGAAGTGTAAGATTGTTTGTATAAGAGGGTAATTTATTTGCGGAAACACTCTCTAAGCATAGCTCCGCCCCGTCACTTACATATCGACTATTTGATATGCAATACCGGGGTTACTATATTTGTGAGAGGTGGTAGAGATTCAAAAATTATCATTCCCATTGAATGATCCGTAACCCCGCCTCGCCAGTTACATAGTGACTTTGCCTTATGCGTTCCCGGGGGCTGTTGATATTCTCATTCCCTCAATACCAATAAGTCTGCAAAACTTTCGACTGCTTAGTAATGCAACACTTACAAATCCTAATTACATTGCTCTACATTTTTTCTGTTATTTAGAATATTAATAACAATTTGTGTTCCTTTACCAGGGCTTCCGATCAAGCGTATGGTTCCATTTAAAAAGCGAACACGCTCTCGTATTCCAATAATTCCAAGTGATGGGGCTATTCACTTCTTCTTCTGTAATTCCCCGCCCATTATCCTCAATCTTTAAACATAAATTCTTATGCTTAGCACATAATTCTATTTTGAGGCGGGAGGCATTGGCATGTAAATAGGTATTATCGAGAATTTCTTGAAAGACGATAAAAAGAGAATATGCCTTTCGCTTATCAAATTGAAATTCCCGGTTGGTGACAATAAAAATACATTTTATTCCCGTACGGGCTTCAAACGTTTCTAATTGCCAATCTATAGCGGCGGCAAATCCCAGGTCGCCTAAAATACTTGGATGCAATTCCTGACAAATTTCTTGCGTTTTTTGTACCATTACGCCTGTTTGGCGTACGATATCATTAATTTTTTTTGAAAGTTGTTTTTCGGTTTCAAATAGGCTTTCTTTTAGGGTATTTACTTGTAACTGTAAAGAATTTAAGTTTTCTCCTAATTGCTCATGAAGCTTTTTTGCAGTTCTATTCATACTTTACCGTTTTAAGTGCTAAGTTTTTTATGCGTAAACAATTTGTTTTGATTTTTTTTGGGGAAGCTATCTTGCAAAAGGTAGGTTACGCCGTTTGGCGTAATTCACTACATGGTTTGGCAATTTACTGCGACTAACTCCTTTTATCGTTACATCTCCCAAAAATCATAAGATGTATTATAAAAAGAAATTTAAAATTGCGGTATCGTTGGGTATGCCTGTTTTTAAGCAAATTTCATCGAAAAATTCATCGAATTTGTTCGAAGCAATATTAAACTTATTTCACGGGATATAGCAAAAACCCGGCTAAGGGTCGTAGTTATTTTACAAGGCAAAATTTATCTACAAAGGCGCAGTAGACTACAACATGGCTTGCCATAAAAATGCGCCATATATTTCAAACAAAATTCAAACAAAGAAGGCATATAAAGACTTAAAAGCGTTGTTTGAATGGATAGGCAAAATACTTTAATCAATTTTAGAGAACAACTGATGCTCAATGGCATATTGGATAATTTCTATATTGTTTTTAAGGTGTAACTTTTTTAAAATTTGCGAACGATAGGTACTGACGGTACTAATACTCAGCGCTAATTCCTCTGATATTTCTTTATTTCTTTTGCCTGCCACAATCATTTCCATTATTTGAAGTTCGCGAGAGGATAATCGCTCATGCTCAGGTTTTGGATCATCGTTACGTAGTTCAAAAACCAGGTGACTTAAAACATTGGAATTTATATACATCTCACCAGAAGCTATTGTTTTTAAAGCATTTAATAACTCTTCGCTGGCTCCCGCTTTGGTTAAATATCCGGAGGCGCCGATTTTCATTGCACGAAGCGCATAGCGTTTTTCAGAATACATCGTGAGTATTAAAACATGCTGATCAGGATCTATTCGTTTAATTTCTTTTAAAACATCTAACCCGTTTCTGCCCGGCATTGAAATATCAAGTAGTATAATATCATATTTATTTTTATTAATTAAGTTAAGAGCTTCCATTCCATTGTTTGCCTCACCGGTCACACGAAAATCATCCGTAGAATTTATAATTAATTTAACACCTTCTCTAAACAGTACATGATCATCCACAATTAATACATTGATCATAATTGTTTTTTTCCTCTTCTCAGGTAAATCTATGTAAAATTGAAGTCTTTTCAGGTTCTATGAACGATTGTAATATAATTACGACATTTCTAAATAATGTACTAATATCACATTCAGTGAAAAAGCTTTTATATAATTATAATTCGGCAAATATTTTGAAATATTGAACAGAATGTAACTAAATATGGCTTATAATATTATGGAAATTGAATGGAAAAGCTATCAATTAAGAGAGTAAGGTTATAAATAAAACGTAATAGTACTTAAATGATGTCTATCTTTGCATGTTTTTTTAAGTCATTTACTATTAGCTATTGGCTCACAAAAAACGAATCACTAATAGCTAAAAGCTAATCCCAACGAGACTAATTACGTACAATCCTTTCTCAATTGCTTTATGCCTTTACCTAACAAATACGGTTTACATCACTATCATAATAAACCGTGCTAACAAACTATCTTCATGAATATTTCGACCCACATTTTCCGGGATGGTGGTTTCGAGAGTATCAAGTATTTGAGTAGTATCGGCAATTTGCGCCGAAGCAGTTATGCTGACATTTGATTGATCGCCCGGAAATGTCAGATGATTGGCATATAGCAACGCCAATAAAAATATACCAAGTGCCAACGCTGCCTGGTATACCGGAACGCGCAGACGGAAAAAATCTAATACCGTATCTAACGGAAACGCCCATCCCCCTTTTTTAAGCGCAAGTTGACGCTTTACGCGTTTACGAAGATGTTGCTGAATTTGGGGGTTTGGTTTTAACGCCGGCTCCTGAATTTCCTGCAAGTAGCGAGGCATTTGTTCCATTACCCGCACCGTATTGTAACATTCGGGGCAATTTTCCAAATGATGTTGATAAGCGGATTTTTCCGAGACGGATAATTCTTTTGATAGCTTTTCAGCTATCAGTATTTCCATTTGCTCGCAACTTAGCTGGCGAATTTTATTTGACCGCATGGTTTGCTACCTCGTTATTTTGGGGGTCATATACTTTAAATTTTTTGGCTAATTTTTTGGTCACATAAAATAATCGTGACTTTGTCGTGCCTTCCGAGCAACCCAATACATCACTAATTTCTTTCACGGAAAGCTGTTCCTGAAACCGGAGAATAAACGTGCTTCGCTGGTTTTCATCGAGGTTTTCTAATGCTTTGGAAATCAACTCCTTTAAGCGCTCGTTGTCCATTTTCTTTTCGATTTGTAAATATTCGCCCCCGGATATTGGCGATACGCTATCCGGGTCAACATCGTAATCCAGCACTTTACGAACATTCAATCGCCGGTATTCATTCTTACACATATTGTGTGCAATAGTATATGCCCAGGTGGAAAAGCGAGCGCCA
>CAXHHS010000099.1:0-12899 GCA_964015645.1 uncultured bacterium | reverse complement strand
GAGGCAATGGAGTCTCGTGGGCTCGGAGATGTGTATAAGAGACAGATCCTTATCAAGGAATTCGCGAAGTTTCAGCCGTTCCAAATGCGCTTTTTCTTTCTGTTTCATTTTTTCTATTAAGCGTTCATTGAATTCTTCCGGGGTATTGTGACCGTGGATTTTGAGCTGTTGATTCATCGCAATTGCTTCTGCAATAACCGTGATGTTTTTTCCGGGGTTTATTGGCAATACCACCAACGGCAGCTCAACTCCAAGTATGTTTTCCGTTTTTTCATCAAGGCCGGTTCGGTCATAATCAGCATCAGGGTCGAAATCTACCAATCGCACCACCACTTCTATTCGTTTTTGAACCCGGACTCCCCGGATTCCAAACATTTGCCGAACATCGACCAGGCCTAATCCTCGAACTTCAATAAGATGTTCAGATATGTCACGACCAGCTCCCATCAGAATTTCTTCGCCTTTCTTTGTGACAATCACCATATCATCTGCGACTAACCGATGACCCCGTTCGACAAGGTCCAGGGCAATTTCACTTTTACCAATACCACTTCTGCCGGTAAATAGTAACCCGATCCCATAAACATCAACCAATGTTGCATGTAAATCCGTTTCGGGAGCAAAATAGTGCTGAAGATAATCGCTCAGAATATGAGAAAAAGCTGTTGTACTATGCTCGGTGCGAATAATGCTGATTTTTCTTTGTTCGGCAATTTCAAGTAATTCTTTGGGGCATTCGTTGGATTCGGTTATAAAAATACATGGTATTTCATCGTGCAATACTTGTTCAACGGCTGTCTCGCGCTCTTTTTGCGAAAGGCTTTTAAGGTATTGAGATTCTGTATTCCCCAAAATTTGAATTCGAACGCGATGGTAGGGGAAAAAATCCAGAAAACCAGCCAAAGCCAGGCCAGGCCGGTGAAGTTCACTTTGTGTAATTTTGCGTTGCAAACCAACCCCGGAAGTTAATAACTCCAGCTTTAACATTTCCTTTGTTTCTATAAAAAGCTGATCGACAAGCAGGTTCTTTCTTTCCATATTTGTAGAATATTTTCCTTATTTTTTATAATTGAAACAAAAAAGGGGATATTAAACCTATCCCCTTTTTTGCGAACAATCAATCATTATGCTGAGACAATAATATCTTTGCCCTCTTTACGGATTTTAGCTTTATGCTTTTTTAATTGGCGCTCGGCTTTATCCATTGCGATGTCGAAGGATTTGCGAAGGTCTTCGGATACTTCCTTTAAAATTATGGGTTTGGAATTAACATTAATTTTTAATTCAACATACCGCTGCTGTTTTTCCCAACCCAGGATTGCTTCTGTGCCTAAAATATTATCATGAAAACGCTCCAGCTTGCTAATTTTCTCTTCAATATAAGCTTTCAAATCTTCCGGCAATTTAAAATGACGAGCAGTGATTTTAAAACTCATGACAACCTCCTTTAGGATTAATTTATGGGTTTTTTATCTGCCCTGGGATGGGCCTGACGATATATTTTCTTTAAGTGATCCATACTGACATGGGTATAAATTTGGGTTGTCGAAAGGCTCTCATGGCCGAGTAATTCTTTAACCACAAGTAAATCTGCGCCTTTATCTAACAAATGCGTTGCAAAGCTGTGCCGCAATACATGAGGGCTGAGATGTGCTTGTTCGGAAAGCGTTGCCATATACTTTTTTGTCATTTTTTGAACGGCCAGGGGATACAAAACTTTACCTTTCTTATTGACAAAAACTACTGCCGGGTTTTCGAAATACTTAATTTCTTCGGATCGAATTTTCAAATAATTTTCAAGCGCTTTTTTTGCATAGGATCCAAGCGGAAGCAATCGTTCTTTTTTGCGCTTACCTAAAACCCGTATAAAATCGTTGGAAAAATCAATATTTTCAATGAGAAGATTGAGAAGCTCTCCCAATCGTACACCACAGCCATACAATAATTCTAATATAGCGCGGTCCCTAACTCCTTCTAATGTATCCTCGGGCGGAAGTTCCATTAACTTCCGCGCTTGCTCAATGCTTAGTACTGTTGGTAATTTGCGATCCTTTTTAGGCGCTGTAACAACAGTTGACGGATTTTGAGCGATAACTCCGTTTCGATGCAAATATCGAAAAAAAGATTTAATTGCAGAAAGTTTTCTGGCAATGCTACGTTTTTGTAGTCCAAGTTTAAGTAAATGACCTAAATAATTTCGAATATGAGAACTGTTGGCTGAAAAGGAAAGTATCTGTTGATTTTCACTCGCATCTTCCGAATATTCAATAAATTGTGCTAAATCGTTTCGATACGCTTCGATGGTATAACTTGAATATTGACGCTGGTTCTTAATATAATGTAAAAACTGGTCTAATTCAACCCACATAAATTTTACGCGCCTTGCTTATTCCAATTGCCCTTCTTCAACTTTTTCCCGGTGTTTGCACTTGGGGCAAAACAGGAAAAAACCATCCTTACGTGTCGTTCTTTCTTCCATCAAGGGAAAATGGCAGGCAGGACAGTTTGTTGCTCGTGGGCGGTTCCAGAGTGCAAAAGTGCATTTGGGATAATTACTGCAACTGTAAAATATCTTACCTTTTCGAGATTGTTTTTGTACGATTGCCCCATCGCAACCTTCTTCCGGGCATGCGACTCCCGTGCTAATGGGTTTGGTAAATTTGCATTCAGGATAACGAGAACAAGCCATAAACTCACCAAACCGCCCACGCCTTATGATCATCGGACTGCTGCAATCTTCACATTTTTCATCTGTTTCCTGTGGTGGTGGTGGCTCCTCCAACGGGCGAGTTGTTTTACATTCGGGAAAACCACTGCACGCTAAAAATTGGCCGTTACGTCCCCATTTTACGACCATCGGTTTACCGCAATTTTCGCAGGTTTCATCCGTTTCTTTTTGCAGCGATTGTTTAATATCGCTAATTTTTCCGGTAACTTTTTCTAAAGTTTCTTTAAATGGATGATAAAATTCATCCATCGATTTTATATAAGATGATTTGCTTTGCTCGATTCGATCCAGCTCGTTTTCCATTTCCGCCGTAAATTGAACGTTAAAGATATTCGGAAAGTGGTTTACCAACAGCACATTAACGGTTTTACCTAATTCCGTTGGTGCGAGCGCTCGCTCAATTTTTTCTATATATTGGCGGTGGAACAGGGTAGAAATAATTTGCGCATAGGTACTGGGACGTCCAATCCCCAATTTGTCTAACATTTTCACCAGGGAACTCTCCGAATAGCGCGGCGGCGGTTTTGTAAAATGTTGTTTTAGAATCAGTTCCAGGAGTTTTAGAATTTCTCCTTCGTTGATTTTTTTAGGGAGATTTTCCGGGCGATTGTCTTCATCATCCGTTTTTTTCTCTTCCAGATTTGGTTGATACACCAGCAAAAATCCCCGGAAAACGATTACTTCCCCGGAAGCGCGAAAAAGATATTCGCCAGCGCCAATTTCAATTGTCAACCGATCGGCAATGGCCGGTTTTAGCTGGCTGGCAACAAAACGCTTCCAAATAAGATCGTAAATTTTAAATTGGTCAGCAGAAAGAAACGGTTTAACCTTTTGCGGCTCGTATTCTTTGGAGATATAGGTTGGCCGGATCGCCTCGTGGGCATCCTGGGCGCTTTTTTTGGTTTTATAAACGTTCGGTTTTTCCGGTAAATAATCTAACCCGTAACTTTCGGAGACGTATTCTCGAACCGACTGCAAAGCTTCATCGCTAACGCGCGTTGAGTCGGTTCGCATGTAGGTAATTAAACCGACTTCCCCTTTATCGCCTATATTTATCCCTTCATATAATTTTTGCGCGGTAGACATAATTCGGGAGGTAGACATGCCGTAACGCCTGGCGGCATCTTGTTGCAAAGTGCTGGTAATAAAGGGCGGAGAGGGCTTTTTCTTAATTTTTTCCCGTTTTATTTTATCAACCTGAAAGGTTTCCTTTTGCAGTTGATCGTAATGTTGCTGCGCTTCTCCCTGGTTGCCAATGCGGAATTTATTAGGATCAAGCGTTTGGCCGCCGATTTTCACCAATTTAGCGGCAAAAGTTTCTTTAGATTCCGTTTCAAAATTAGCGGTAATGCTCCAATATTCTACCGCTTTAAATGCATCGATTTCCGCTTCTCTTTCGCAAATTAACCGCAGGGCGACAGATTGCACCCGGCCGGCGCTTAACCCTTTGTAAATTGTTTTCCACAAAACCGGGCTAACCTGGTAACCGACGATGCGATCCATTACACGGCGGGCCTGTTGTGCCTGTATGCGATTCATATCCAGGTGGCGCGGCTTCTCAAGTGCTTTTAAAACCGCCGGACGGGTAATTTCATTAAATTCAATCCGTTGGATATTTGAATTTACCACCTGAATGCTATCGGCAATAAAATAAGCGATTGCTTCGCCTTCCCGGTCGGGGTCTGTTGCGAGCAGCACTTCCTGCACTTTATCGGCTTCTTTTTTCAATTGTTTTATGATGTCATCTTTTCCCTTGATAACCGTGTATTCGGGTTGGTAGTCGTTTTCTATATCCACTCCGAATTTGGTTTTTGGTAAATCGATAACATGCCCAACGGATGCCGTAACCCTGAAATCTTTTCCGAGAATTTTATTAATCGTTTTTGCTTTTGCCGGTGATTCTACAATCACCAGCTTTTTTCCATTATTTGCACTCATGTATCAATTGTTTCTCAATACTTTAGTTCAATTTATCGTTACCGGGGTGATATACGGTTTTATTGTAAATAGATCCCATCTCTTTTCCCAACAGGACTTGAAAAACGATGCTTTTTAACTCTTCAACATCTATTCGCGCCAGCCCCATAAAAAAACAACGCTCAATAATCTGCTCCACTTGCATTGGCCCGATAATGCCTAATGTTTGCAGTTGAATTAAATAACCGTATGCCTCAGTTGTGAAAAAATTCAATTCTTCCGCAACCAAAATTCTTAGCGAAGGTAATTTTTTTCCCTGTGTTTTAGAGGGTGTGGAAAGGTGTTCTTTGCTGAGGTTTGCTATAACCCATTCCACTGCCGTATGGATTTCAGGTTCTGTGTAGCCTTCTTCTAACAACTTTTCAGAGAGCGCTTCCAGGTTTAATCCTGTCGTTGCCGGTTCAGTAAGTTGGGAAATTTCTTTTATTAAAAAATCTATAATTTCGTTTATTCGTTCCTGCATATATCACCTAATGATAAATTTAACGAATTGCCACAGAAAGTCAATCTTTAATTTTTCGCGCACAAATTTAGTTTGATAAACCATCCTCAACCACCGAAATATCACAATGTAACAGCAGATGGTTTTCCGCTTGCGTTAATGATGGTACTTCGTTACACTATCGCTCTCGAATAGATCAATCGATTTACTTTTTTTGATGCGTTTATGGCTTACATAATTATTATCTCAGTTTCATTGGCACTATCGTTCTTTTTTTCCGGGACAGAAACAGCGTTTATTTCCGTCAACAAAGTGCGCGTAGAAGTATGGCGACGACGGAAAGAGCGAATTGCCAATATCATTTTGCCTTTTTTAAAAAACCCCGAAATATTTCTTTATACCACACTCATCGGCAACAACATTTTTAACGTTGCATTTGCAACTCTTGCGACAATTTATTTTAGTAATTTCTTATCCGAGCAGCTTACCTGGTTGATAATTGTTTTGCTCACCTTATTTTTCGGAGAAATTATTCCCAAAACCGTTTTTCGCAGCCTTGCCGATTGGGTTGTAAGGTTTATCGCATACCCTCTAAAAGGATTTTATTACCTGTTTCTTCCCCTGAGCTGGGTCATCAGTAAAATATCTGAGATGATATTATCGATCTTTGGTTACAAAAAGGAAGAAGTAAGGCTATTCTTTTCGGAAAAAGATATCGAAATTCTGCTAAATGAAAGCCAGAGTGTATTTAATAGCCCTGGCGAGCCGGTTAGCGGCAATGTTTTAAGCGGAATTCTTTCCTTAAAGGAGCTTTGGGTAAGAGATGCTATGGTGCCTCGGACAGAAATTATTGCAGTAGAAAACACAATTTCTCTTACCGAACTTAAAAGGATTTTTCAAAAACATGGTCATACAAAACTTCCAATTTATGAAGACACGCTGGATAATATCATCGGAGTGGTCTTTTTAAAAGACATTTTTCAAGAGCCGGAAAGCGTTCAGGAATTGATTCGAGAGGTTTTATTCGTTCCCGAAAGCAAGCGTTGCTCTAACTTGCTCTCGGAGTTTCGGGCAAAAAATATCTCCATCGCTGTCGTCATTGATGAATATGGCGGCACTGCCGGTTTAATTACAACCGAAGATCTGGTAGAAGAACTATTTGGCGACATTGAAGATGAGCACGATGGCCGCGAAATCATGGTTCGCCAATTAGATGAGAAAAACTATCGGGTGAATGCGCGAATCGAAATCGAAAAGCTAAACGATGAATTAAACCTGGAAATCCCTGGTGGTGATTACGAAACCCTTGCCGGATTTTTAATCACAAAAACCGGCCATATTCCTCGCCGCGACGAAAAAATTTTGCATGAAGGCATTAAAATGATTGTCACATCTGCTACTCGACGCAAAGTTCAATGGCTCAAAATTACCCTGCCATAATTTTTTTGTTTTAGCGTTTTGTTTTGATTATATTTGTGGTTGTCAAAAAATAAGAATGGATTTTTTTTGAAGACATTTAAGTTTATTTTTAAGTGTATTTTTATACTGAACATTCTAAAACGCAGTGAAGACGAATTTCCTAAATTCCTCGAACAAAATCGTTCTGATCAAATAATTCACCCGCCTTCGTTTTTTCATTTTCGCTATATATTGATAGCAGCCTTTGCTCCGAACCTTCATTTGCCGCAAATTGGGATACATATATCATAATAATAATGGAAAGAAATATTAAAATCGTATTAGAATATGACGGCACATTATATCACGGATGGCAGTACCAGAATGATCTCGTAACAGTACAGGGAACTTTGGAAGCAGCAATT
Source organism: uncultured bacterium (assembly GCA_964015645.1). GTDB lineage: Bacteria > Calditrichota > Calditrichia > RBG-13-44-9 > J075 > CAXHHS01. The sequence goes on along the minus strand of CAXHHS010000099.1, from coordinate 5,929 downwards.
CGCAAATTATGCAGCGAATTTGTACGAGTAACGGCTGCCGGCAGAACTGATGCTGGCGTTCATGCGCGAGGTCAGGTGGCGAATTTCAAAATTAAAAATAAATTGCCGATTCATAGCATAAAAATGGGTCTCAACGCGCATTTACCGCAAGATATATCTGTTAAATCCGCAGAAGAGGTTGGCCCGGAGTTTAATGCGCGTTTTCAGGCAAAAAGGCGAGTATATCATTATTATATTTCAACGGAAAGAATTGCATTAATGCGGAACGTTTGCTGGCAACTGTTTCAAAAGTTTGATTCCCACATGCTAAACCCCCTGGCAAAACAATTAATCGGCCAGCACGATTTCGGTGCATTTTCACGAGTAAAAGTGCAAAGTAAACACAAAATATGCACCGTATACGAATCACGTTGGCTTAATGAAAATAGATTGTTGATATATCGTGTGGTGGCAAATCGATTTTTGCATGGAATGGTACGAACGATTGTCGGCACCATCATAGATGTGGCACGAGGCCGGTTTTCGGAAGAACAATTTCGAGAAATTTTCACTGCTAAAAGCCGCCTTGCCGCCGGCCCTGCAGCTCCCGCGAAAGGGCTGGTTTTGGAAGAAGTGGTCTATTAACACTTTCTGGACAACAAAATTCATTATGCAAAACAAATTTTGTTATCTGAGACAGAAAAATGAGTAAATCAATATAGAACAAAAACTTAACTAAATAAATTTGAAGGAGATGCCATGAAATTTTTTATCGACACTGGCAATTTAAATGAAATTAGAGACGCCGCGGAAATGGGCGTTTTGGATGGCGTAACGACCAACCCCTCGCTGTTAGCAAAAGAAGACAGCGATCCTTTTGAAATATTAAAAGAAATTTGTAATATAGTAGACGGCCCTGTTAGCGGCGAAGTAATTGCAACCGATAAAGAAGGGATGTTAAAGGAAGCTCATAAACTGGCTAAAATTGCTGACAACATCGTAATTAAACTCCCGACAACTCGAGAAGGCGTAAAAGCGTGCAAAACATTATCTTCCGAAGGCATCAAAGTAAATATGACGCTGGTATTCTCCCCTTTGCAAGCGTTGGTGGTTGCCAAAGCCGGGGCAACGTTCGTCAGCCCGTTTATTGGCCGGTTAGATGATATTAGCGCTGATGGAATGGAGCTAATTTCCCAGGCCGTTCAAATTTATGACAATTATGGCTTTGAAACAGAAGTTTTAGTCGCCAGTGTTCGCCATCCCATGCACATGGTAGAAGCAGCATTATTAGGCGCAGATATTTGCACTGTTCCGGCAAAGGTTTTGGGCCAGGTTTTTAAACATCCGTTAACGGATATCGGTCTGGAAAACTTTATTAATGATTGGAAAAGAGCAAACGGGTAAGAGGCTGAACTTGAACATTAATTGGTATTTATTATTATTGCCGGCGGTGCTTTTCTTTTGTTTTTCATGTGGAGAAGAAAAAACCGTAGAAACCACTCCCGGGGATTCTACCTTTATTCAATCCGCCTATGCGCAAGGAAATGAGGAACAGCTTCAGCAGAATAATGATGGCTTATACAACTCTCGACAGAATGCCATTACCCGGGCGGTTACAAACGTTAGCCCTGCGGTTGTGGGAATTAATGTAACCCAGGTACGCCGCTACGTACGGCGAAACCCCTGGAGTTCGATTTTCCCGGAATTATACCGCGACCGGATGTATGAAAGGAAGGTAGAATCAGTTGGTTCCGGTTTTATTATCTCTCGTGACGGTTATATTGTTACCAATGAACACGTTGTATCGAACGCCAGTCAAATTGTGGTTACAATGACCAATGGCGAGCATTTAAGCGCAGAGCTTATCGGCAGTGATGCGCTCACAGATATCGCCTTACTCAAAATTAGTGGTGATAATTTTCCTTACATCGAATTTGGGCGTTCGGATAATCTCATTGTTGGCGAATGGGTCATTGCGCTGGGCAACCCATTTGGGCTGGTGGAATTGAATGATCAACCGACCGTAACCGTCGGCGTAATTAGCGCAATAGACCGCGATTGGGGGCGCACCAAAGATGGCCGTTTGTATTTGGATATGGTGCAAACCGATGCTGCCATCAACCACGGTAATAGCGGCGGGCCGCTGGTAAATTCCATCGGGCAGGTAATTGGGATGAACACCTTTATTTTTACCGGCAGCCAATATAACGAGGGATTTGTCGGAATCGGTTTTGCGATTCCCATCGATAAAATTAATGAAGTAATTGCTGAAATCCGCGAACAAGGTGGAATAAACCGCGAATACTGGCTTGGGATTCACGATGTTCGCAGCTTAAATCGCCGGATTATTCGGGCATTGGATTTGAATATTTCCGAGGGCGTAATCATCACTCAAATTGACCCCGCCAGTCCTTCCTATCGCAGCGGCCTGCGCGATTATGATGTCATTGTAGCGATAAACGGCCAAAAAATTACCGGTCGGGATAATTTTATCGACACCTTAAGAGATATGGATTTAAAAGTCGGAACGGAATTAACGTTTGAGATTATCAGGGAAGATCAAAAAAGAATTTATAAAGTTAGATTAGAATCTGACCCGGGTTACTAATGATAGAACGCTATACCCTTCCTGAAATCGGAAGAATTTGGGAAGACGAAAATAAATACCGTATTTGGCTGGAGATTGAAATTCTGGCCTGCGAAGCGAATGCAAAACTCGGCTTCATTCCGGAAGCCGCGGTAAAAGAAATTCGCGAAAAAGCCAATTTCTCCGTCGAAAGAATTTTGGAGATCGAAGCGGAAGTGCATCACGATGTGATTGCATTTTTAACCAACGTTGCCGAATACGTCGGAGAATCAGCGCGCTTTGTGCATTACGGAATGACATCTTCCGACATTTTAGACACCACCCTTGCCGTGCAAATGAAACAAGCCGGGGAGCTTATTCTGGAAAAGCTTGATTCTGTCATCGCCGTTTTAAAGCAGCAAGCACTGGCCTACAAGGATGTTCCCACGGTGGGCCGCTCTCACGGCGTACATGCAGAACCGACAACATTTGGATTTAAGATCGCCGTTTGGTATAGCGAAATGCTGCGAAACCGCGACCGTCTTTTGCGAGCGATAGAAACGGCTTCTGCCGGTAAAATTTCCGGGGCGGTTGGCAATTTTTCGCACCTGGATCCATTTGTGGAAGAATATGTCTGCAAAAATTTAGGGCTACAACCGGCGGCAATTTCAACCCAAGTTTTACAGCGCGATCGCCATGCCGAGTATCTTTCCAGCCTGACAATTATCGCTGCAACGCTGGAAAAAATCTCCCTGGAAATTCGCCATCTGCAACGCACGGAAGTGCTGGAAGTGGAAGAACCGTTTGCTTCTCGCCAAAAAGGATCATCCGCCATGCCTCACAAAAAAAACCCCATTCTTTCCGAGCGCATTTGCGGGATGGCGCGACTGTTACGAGGAAATCTAATGGCGGGCCTGGAAAATGTCGCACTCTGGCACGAACGCGATATATCGCACTCATCCGTAGAAAGAGTCATTTTGCCGGATTCTACGATTACTTTATATTATATGCTGGAAAAAACACGGTTTTTGGTGGATGGCATGGTGGTTAACAAGGACCGCATGCGCCAAAACCTGGAATCAAATCGTGGGTTGGTTTTTTCCCAATCGATCCTGCTAAGCCTGATTGACAAAGGCGTTTCCCGCGAAACCGCATATAAAATGGTGCAGCGAAACGCTTTAAATGTATATCATAAAAATACAACGCTTTTAGATGAATTGAAAAAAGACACCGAAATTTCAACAATTTTAAGCGAAGCAGAATTAGAAAATATTTGCAACCTGGAAAATCGATTAAAAAACATTAACGTCTCATTTAAGAGATTAGGGTTGTTATAAATTCGTATAATTAGGAGGAATTATAGTGGAAATTAAAGAGCTGCTATTAGATGCCGGAACCAAAAAGGTTTATGCGACCAATCAAGCAGATCAGGTTATCGTAGCGTACAACGGAGCACCTGCGGGCAAAGGGAAGAAAAAAGATGCCGGAGATCATTCCGATTTAAACAATGCAATCTCTGCATTTTTGTTTGAATACCTTGAAAGCTATAATGTACCGACGCACTTCATCCGTAAACTGGATGGTAAAAGTTTTTTAGCAAAACGCACAGAATTAGTACCGATTTTTCTTTCGATGTATAATGCTGCCTCAAAATCCCTTGCCGACCGGCTGAACATTAATGAAGGCCAGGTGCTGGAATATCCAATCGTCGAAATGTATTACGATGATGAAAAAAAACAACGCCCCATGATCAACGAATACCATGCCTATGCCCTCGGTTTGTGCGAACGCCGGGAAATGACCAGCATCATTCGAATTGCGACGAAAGTAAATGCGGTACTAAAATCCTTTTTTGACAGGAAAAAATTAAAATTAGTGAGTTTTCAGCTACAATTCGGACGCATTAATAACCAAATTCTATTGGCTGATGAAGTATCTTTGGATACAATAAATTTGTGGCTGGTAAATGGCGACGGCTCGTTGCAAAAAACCGGGGAAGGCGAGGAAAAATCTCAAGAAGACATTCGAGAACTTAAAGCACGAATACTTGGTGAATGAGGAGTTTATATTTGTTTGCAAAAGATGGATTAGGAATCATAATCGGTTCATTTGTTGTTTTTTTACTGAGCCTGGGAATTTGGTATATTTTCCCCAGCACCGTTGCACTGGTGGTAACCGCTATTTTCGGTATTTTTTCCATTTTTAACCTGTTCTTTTTCCGGGATCCAAACAGGGTTATACCGAATAATCAAAATGCGGTTTTATCGCCCGCTGATGGGAAGGTTATGAATATTCGCAAGATCAAGGAAGATGATTACTTCCAAACCCAGGTGCAGCGAATCAGTATTTTCCTCTCCGTTTTTAATGTGCACGTAAACCGAACACCAATTGGCGGAACTGTCGATTATTTTTCGTATCGCACCGGAAAATTTCTCGCGGCATTCAAGGATGATGCTTCCCGCGAAAACGAGCAAACCGCCATCGGTATGACGAATCCGCAGGGGCATCGCGTATTATTTAAACAAATCGCCGGCTTAATCGCCCGAAGAATAATATGCCATCTCCGGGAAGGCCAAACCTGGGAAAGCGGAAAACGAATGGGCTTAATTCGCTACGGCAGCCGGGTTGATGTTTTTATCCCCATCGACGCAAAGGTATTGGTAAAAAAAGGCCAAACCGTTAAAGGCGGCGAAAGCATACTCGCAACCTTTCCCAATGGCGGCGATCAACCGTCAATTGAAGAAACAATTGTCGAAATTCCGAAAACGGAAATATCACCTTAGATATAAGATAAAGGATGGAGTGGAAAGGATAAGTTTCGATTCACCGAAGAAAAAAGGACGACTTGCTCATTTTTACCTTTTATCCTTGAACCTTTATTCTTATCACCCGGAGGTTTAATGAAAGGAATTGTGCCTAATTTTTTTACGATGGCAAATATGTTTTGTGGATTTTACGCCACAATTTTGTCAGCGCAGGCAATGTGGGGAGAACAGGAAGAAAGTAAATTTATTACCGCCGCCTGGTTAATTGTCGCCGCATTTGTAATGGATGGTTTAGACGGGAAACTGGCACGATTAACGCATAGTTCTTCCGAGTTTGGCATTCAGTACGATTCGATGGCCGACGTCATCTCGTTTGGCCTGGCCCCCTCGGTGCTTTCCTATTATGTGTTTTTTCACCAATGGGGAACCATCGGGCTGCTGATTAGCTTTGTGCCGTTGGTTTTCGGCTCCATTCGCCTGGCAAGATTCAACGTTAAAACATCAGGGGCAAAAGATAAATTCGAAGGTCTTCCCATTCCAACTGCGGCATTGACCATCGCTTCATTTATTATCTTCAATTTTGAATTTTGGGGAAATTTACGCTGGTCAAAAATATTTC
>CAXHHS010000098.1:0-12934 GCA_964015645.1 uncultured bacterium | reverse complement strand
TCAGATTTCTCACCCCACCCCCGGCCCCTCTCCTACAAGGAGAGGGGTGACTTAAAAGATTGTATTAAACAATGTAAATGCTTTATTCATACAAAACCCGCTCTTGCAGCTCCCCTCTCCTATTTAGGAGAGGGGTCGGGGGTGAAGTTAAATGCTGCAGAAATAGTGCATACTCACAATTCAATTGCCAAAACACCTAATTTACTATTATTTCAAAGTTATGCTTTCTTTGAATTCCATCATACCGGTACCGCCGCTTTCATCTCTTGAAATGCGGCGTTGACACGGCCCAGTTCTTCTTTCAAATCTTCTTCCAGCGTATCCAGCTTTTCTACAATCGTTTCTAAGATTTCCGATACATCAAATGTATCCACCAGGGGAACAATGGTTTCTTCATACTCCGGCTGCACCACGTTGATGACTAACGCTTCCGGGTCGAGTGCTTTCAATTTATCAATTATGGTATTGAAACTATTATCGAGGGTTTCCAGGTCTTCCGGCGGAATGATAAGGTCCAGATCGATTTCATCTAATGCCGCCTTAAAACTTTCCGAAAGCGTTTCTTTAAAGTTTGCGGGGTTAAAGGCATTGATTTTATCACGCGCCTGGTTAAATATGTCTTCCAGGCTCTCGGTTAAAAAGTCCAGGTTTAAATTTCGCAGTCTTTCTACCAAATCATTCAGGGCATCTCGGATGCCGCCCAGGGAGTTTGGCCCTAACAATAGATCGGCAATTTTATTTTGCAGGGTGGTTACCAGGTTTGTAATTTGCGCAAAAACAACGCTAATAGGAGCTGCCAGCGCTTCGATATGGGCAAACAGCGCGTTTAACGGTTTAAGGAAAGAGGTTTCCATCTCAAGTTCCAACCACTCCCGCAATTGCGTCGAATCGAAATTTGCGATACGATATGCAGCGAGCGTTCCATCCTGCGAATGAAATTGTGAATCCCAGGTTGCCATAATCGCTTGAAGCCCGTTTTGCGCCTCGGTAAGTTTTGTTTGGTACAAGCGCAATGTTTGATATGGAGCGCCAAATTCCGGGGTTAAGGGATTAAAGCGGTTAAGGGCTTCGATAATTGCTGTTTTTTCGGGCGAATTCGGTAATGCTTCCAAATCACTTTGAGGGAAATTTGTGTATGCCTGAACCAATGAAATATGTTTTGTTTCCGGCTCCAGTGCTGCCAGGGAATTCAGAACGGGGGTAGCAGCGTTTTGAAATAACGCCAATAGCGGTGCGGCATTAATTTCATCCAGGGCAGATGACAAAGCGGTGAATTGCGCCTGAACAGGAGCGGTATCTGCAATGGCGGCGGCTTTATCTAAAATACTATTTTTCCAACTATTTAGCTGGTTTTCCGAATCCGATAAATCCGATAACAGTTGATTGATTTTTTCGAATACGCTGGTGATTTTTTCGCCGAATTTGATGACGTCTTCGATATTCTTCAAAATGGCGTCGATTTGATTCAGGATTTCATCAACCGGCAGTACATCAATCAACTGGTTTACCGTGGCAGAAATGGCGGTATTTATAGGCTCCACAAGGTCTTCCGGCTTAAATTTATCGAAATTAGCAACCAATTGATTAAAGGGCGTTTCCAACGGTTCAATTAGTTTGCCGGGGTCTGCCGTTTGGTTTAAGCGGTCTTTTAATTTGTCTAATTCCGCGTTAACCGGCGCTAATAAACCGCTGGGCTTAAAGGCATCCATTTGTGTCAGCAGCGCCTGGTAGGGTTCCGATAGTTCATCACCAACTAATTTTGCCGGTTCAAACTCGCGAACTTTATCCAACAATTTCCGGGGTTGCGTTTGCACCTTTTTTAATAGGGGCAGCGGCCCGGATTCGACAAGGTCATCGAATTCATCAACCAAAGGATCTGTCAGGGGCGTTAAATCATCGGGCAGAATTTCCAGTGCTTTTTTTAAAGCGGATCGCAGAATGTCATTCAATTCGGAGGTATCGATGCCCTTCAACGCGCCGGAAATTTCTTCCATGCCGTTAATAACTGTATCCGTTATCGGGGCAAACGATAGTTCTTCCACCTGGTTATTTACCGTTTCAAGCGCGCTGCGGATATCTTCTATGGCGGAAACGACGGCAGGGTCTTCGAATACGGCGGTAATGTTTGTAATCACCTGGCGCAAACTTTCGATGATATCCTCTGGTGAGAATTCCGTTATTTGCCCGTCGATTGTGGATATTATTCCTGATATCGTATCGCGAACCGGGCTAAATAAGGATTCAATTTGCTGCACCAGTTCGGTTTGAAAATCCTGAATCGCAGCTTTAATTTCATTTACCAGCTCTTCTGTATTCACTTGATCCAGTAAGGATTCCAATTCTCCGAATATAGCTCGCACTTGTATGGTAATATCCACTAACCCTTGTTCCAATCCGTCTACAACGCCCCGGGCGGTATTTGCTGCCGTGGTTAATGGGTCTTGAATGGCTTGAAAATCCAGCTTCTCTGTCAGCGCTTCGATCCAATCAACTAACGGCTGGAACTGCTGTTCAAGTTCTTCCTGCACTATCGCCGCGCTATTGGGAGCCGGAATTGCATTTGCAAACTCACCAATTGCCGGGTTGGGGCGCAACACGGAGATTAACCGGCCCATTTCATCGATGGCGTCATCAGGCAATGTCGAAAGCCGGTCATTTAGCTGTTTTATAGCCGGAAATAAATTATCCTGCATCGCGGTGCGAATCGTTTCGAACGAATCTAAGCGGGTATTTATTTCATCAACGGCATCCGTTGTACTGCTTAAATCCGCGTTTTCTACCGCCGATTTTAATTCACCCAAACGTACTGTTAAATCGCCGGTTATTTGGGTTAAGGCGGTTGTTTCCAACTGCCCGGCGGTTGCAGATATATCGGTGGCAATAGCGGATATAAAATTAAGAACCGTGCTGCGTATAAATTGAACCAGGTCCTGTAAGGATTGCGCAACATGATCGCGCAACTGGTCGGCGGTAAAAGTGTTCCAATTGGTCAGCGTATTTAAGGGATCAATAATATCATCAATAACCGGTAAGTTTGCGGCTAATACGCTGGATTCCCTGCGAAATTCAACCAGGCTATTTAACCATTCTAAAAAGTTCTCCACATTAAACGGGGAAGGAAAATCATCCAATATATTCTGAATGGTTTGCACCTGGTCTGCTGCCCGGGAAAGTTCACCCGGTTCGGCATCAGAATCTCCTGAGCCGTTACTGCCGGAATCGCCCGGCGAGCCTCCCCCATTTAAAGAGCCATTGTCTACCGCACCATTACTTTCACCCGTTTCCGGTGAGCAGGTAAAATCCGCTGTTATCAACCGGTGTAACGCCTGGGCTGCCGCTAATACTTCGAAAAGAATATTTACCAGGTCTCCGGAGACCGTTTCCCGGAATTCATCGATCTTGCCAATTAAATCCCCGGTAATCGAGGTAACTTCTTGTGGTAAGGCATTCTGCAAAGAACTCAACGCCGATCCAAATTCGTTACCGGATAAATTCGGCAATGGCAGTTCATTCAGGGTGCGGCTAAAATCGGTTAAGCTGTCGGGTGGGTTCTGAATTAAATCGCCAACAGTGGTTGCAACAGTCGTTAATTTAGAAACTTGCTGCGGAAGTTGTGTGAAGACATCACTCCCCTCTAAAGCTGTATTTAACTGTTCAAACAATGAAGGCATATTTATTCGCTCTCGCCAAATAGTTCATTCAAACTTCCGGTAATTCCGTTTAATCCCTCCAGGCCGCTGGAAACCCCATCTAATATTCCCTTTAACGGGGGTGTTGGATCGCTTATGTTCGGGATATTTCCCAGGCTGTCAATCACATCCAACGCGCCGGAAACCGTGTCTACCAGCGCCCCTGCCTGGTCTAACAAACCTGAATCTAACCCGCCTAATGGACTTGGCGGCGGGGGCGGCGGGGGGCTTTCTTTTAAGATAACCAGGTAATCAATTTGATCCGGGCGGTTACCATTTTCCTCAAATTGCAATGTTTCTATGATCACATACTGAATTTCCGTGGCAGTGACGATATCCGCCACAAAGGTGATCGGTTCTCCTTCGCGGAATTTCCCGCGCACTTCTTCTAAAAACGCATTGCGCGTTTCATCTCCAAAAAGGCTGCCGGTGATGGCAATACGCGTTGGCGTGGTATTCATATCCTGGAACAGGCTGCCAACCTGGCCGGGAACGGCAAGTTCCACAAATGAACGATTCTCCAATGTTTGGATTGCGGCAATGCGGGGGATTTCCCAATCGCCTAAAACCGGTTTTACCATCATGATAAATCCACTCCGTGTCTTCGCGCTTGTTCTGTTAGGGCGTCGTTTACTAATGAGGCAATATCATTTGCATTCCATTGCGAAATCTTAAATTGATTCCCCCTTCTAACTCCTTTAAAATCAATACCTTCATTTGCCGGCTTGCTATTAGAATCCATAACGGTTTGCAGATCACCCGGTTTTAAATTTTTCGGAAGATTTAGAGTTGAAGGCAATTCCGGTTCCCGGGAATTATTCTCCGATTCTGCCGCTGCGTTGTTATAAAATTTTTCCGATGTAGAACTTGTATGATTAGAGGGCAGCAGCAATCGATCCGCAAGTGCATCGATTAACTCAATGCTGTTTTTTTCGGTTGATTTGCTTTTAGCGCTTTCAACCGTTGGCAGCCCGCTAAAGAAAGGGACGGCTGTCGAATTAAATTGAGCGCTATTCGCAGCCATTTTTTTCCGCGTGTATTCTTTAATTGCGGTTGGATTCAGGGCATTTCCGGTTTTGGGCCGTAAATCTGAATTTGCCGGATCGCTCAATTGTGATACCTTGCTGCCGAGCGTTACATTTAGCGGAGGCGTTGCACCACGCTCATCATCAACCCTCGTTTTGGGATGGTTTTCCGGTACTTGCTGTTTTTCGTTTTGATTTATAAGCGTATTTTTTTGTTTTATGATTTGCCCCTTACCGAGTGGAAAAACAGGCGCAGCAATCCCCGGTTCTTTTCCGAAAGATGTAGATGGCGAATTCACCAAACCGGTTTTGTGCGATTTATTCTTATTCAAAGCGGCTTCATCTTCAGAGAATTTATTTTCGGCGGTTTCCGGAATTGCATCATCCCGTTTGTTTGGCAAATTCTCTATCTCATCGCCAAACGGAGATGTATCGATCAATGGAATTCCAGGGAATAAGGGGGCAAGTGCATCGAGCATGTTTAACACTTGTGCACTTCCGGCTAAAGGGTTCCGTAGCGTTTTCGCAATCGCATTTATAGCCCGGCCAGTATCTTTTATTTTTTGTCGCTTCCGTTCCACCATCAAGCCCCGGCTTTTTCTTTTAACATTTCCAGGTGTAAAAATACCTGGCCCAAGGTAAGGTCATTGATTTCCCCCGGCGTCCATCCGAATTCTTTTGCTAAAACAAATGCTGCCTTTACCAGCGGCGCCTCTACAACTGTAGAAAATTGCTCCGGCACAACGGAAATACCACTGATTCGATTGACATGTTGAAGCAAGAATTGGGTAAGCCCAACGTGCATTGCGGCAACCTCTGCAACACTCATCTCCGGTTCTACCAGGGCGCGCTGCACCATCAGGGTTGCGACAAGGGTATCGTTTTCCTTTGCTGCGCGGGTGATGAGCTGTAAATCTTGCACAGTCAATGGTTTAAGCCGCAGTTTCATTCCATCTTTCGCCGCTTTTCCATTCGTATTCGGAGCTGTAGCCGGATTTAAGATTTCTGCCGGTACATCGATTTCGAATGATAGTTTACTACCAGCCAAAAGTTCTTCTGCGCTCAGCATCAGGCTTCATCCTCCACTGTCATATATGCGGCCATAAAATTAACCGACTCCATTACAAAATCGTCTTCGGGAACGCTGTAAACCCAGTTATTGATTTTCACTTCGTGAAGGGTGACGGTGTTGCTCACTTCCGGCGTGGCGGCATTTTCCAGCAGAAGGGTGATGTTAAACGCCGGCTGCGCCCAACTTCCTGCCGGCCGGCCCCCGGCGGCTTCGCCCAATAACAATTTGAGCATTGCACCATTGATGTAGGCCCTGCCAATCGTGCCGTTAATATTGATGTTCCCCGGCCTGAGTTCGGTGGCATACCGCTGCCCGATTTCATGATATGCTTTTACGTCTGAAGTAACTTCCAACCGAACATCCTGCACCCGGCCCACGGTGATGAGTTCAAATTCTTCCAAAACCGCTTTTGCTTTTGCACCTTCCGGTGTTTCCGGGGCAGAAAGATTTAGCGATCCATCTGCGCCGGTAAATACACTTTTGTTTGCCATGATATTTCTCCTATTCTAACACTAAAGTTACGGTAACAAAATCGATACTAAAGGTTGGCAGCAGCGTGGCGTTTACTACTGCACGCCCGGCTATTTCATCCTGCCGGGTAGCGGTTACCTGCAAATTATACCCTACCAGCGCCTCATCCTGTACCATGGTTGTCAGGAACCCGTCAATTGTGGTTTGCAGTGCTTTCCGCACCCGCACGTTATTTAATCTTCCGATGAATGGATCCGCTGCCTGGCGAATACCGGCTTTGGCAAAATCCGTTATCCGCCGGGTGGTAATCTGCTTAAAAGGGCCATTGTTAGCCATCTCCGTGGTAATACCACGTACCGCCCGAATACCCAGGCGTTCTTCCAATACCAGTACTCCGCCGGAAATTAAATCTTTCGTTTCGCCATAGGAAAATCTTTGGGCAAGTTTCGTTACGCCGGAGACTACTTTGTTTGTGGGGCTGGATTGCGGTACCAACGTGCTAAGAAGACCAGCGACAACCGCGGCGGTATAGGTTCCGCTCAGAGTAACTTCGCTTCCAGCGACTGCATCAAACGCCATAATTCCCGGAGCAGCCAAAATAATTCGATCATTGGCGGTTACCTGTCCTTTAATATCATCTTTTGATGTTTTGTCAGAACCAATTACTGCGATAATATCTTTACCATTATTCTCTGCCGTTTCTAGCACGCTGCTGAAAACAGCTTTTGCAGTATCGGTTGTTAATTCCGGCGCAACAAAAATGTTGACATTGTCTTTTGCCAACTCGTTAAAGGCGGCGATAAAATCATCCTGTTTAGGAGCGGGCGTGTTCTTAAACGCGCGGGCGTAGACTGTTCTTGCCCCGTTAAGATATAACTGCTCAATTCCGCGGTTTAAATTCAGCTTGCCTGTGCTCATGGCGTCATAGTCACCAAAAGTGTTCCTGGCGCTTTCATAGTCAGACAGTGTAAATGTTTTGCCATATATCGATGAATCTGCTTCCAGCACCGGGTTTCCATCACCATCTACTTCGGGAGTTCCATCCGCTTTTAACTTCGGGATCATTTTTACAGCGGTACCTACAATTCCAATGTTGCCTGTTGATATACCACCAACACTGATCAACCCCTCTGCTCGAACCCTGATAAAAGTACCGGGAATGATTAGCTGTGACGTTGAAAAATCTTCAGCCATAGTTTATTCCTCCTATTTAGTTAGTTTTTCTTAAAGAAGATGCATAACTTTTTGTTTTTGCCGTAGAACCGCGTAACCCAGGGAAGAGGGCACTTAGTGGCGCGGTAAGCCCCTCTCCTGGTAGGAGAGGGGAGCTTAAGTCTCGAATTTACAGACTTTTATCCAATTTCTTAAAGTAGACTATCAGATTCCTTTTTTAAAAACAGCTTTTAACTAGACATTTCGATACTAAAACGCCTGCAATTCGATTTTGTGAAAATAGGCTTTTTCGTTACTGCGCGACATAAAGCCAACTCTCCCGGCAGCCGTAATCGATAAATCCTGGCCTGCTAACGCTAACTTTTTATCAAAAAAGATTCGGAAATCTTTTTCCAGCACTACTATTTCGATATTGTGAAGTTTACCCGGGGTATACCCGCGGAGGTTATCCAGGGCAGGTATCTCGAACATTTGAAATTCTCCCTGGGCTTTTTTACCCAAAAGCCGGTAATTGTCATCACTATCCATCAAGAAAAAATAGAAGTTGTTTTCATCCTGAAAGCGAAATACCACACCAAGGCCGTCATCATCATCCGAGCTAACCAATGCCCTCATTATAAAATTTTTTAACAAGGGCCTTTCGGGTGTTTCTTTAAGAACAAGATAAGTGCCCGGTTTAAGGGGATTTTCAGGAGATGATGGCCCGCCTCTTATCCCGGAAAGCTGCTCGATGCGAGATTCTGCGTCATTATATTGCCAATTTGAGGGCGTTGAGCTGCCGGCTAACGGATCATCGATTACATCAAACCAATCCAGCGAACCGTCCATAAAACCGCTGGATATAATTTCTCTTAACTCAAAGCTATTGTGATCCAATGCCAGGTTGATGGGAACTGTTTCGATGATGCCTTCGGTATCTTCCGGCAATTCCAGGTGTTCAAATAGCAGGGAAAAAATGACTTGTCGTTCTTTATCGGATTGTAACAGCACATCTTTTAGTATAATCCGCTGAATTCCCGATTGGAATAATTCCTTTCTTTCGATACCCAATACTTCTTTAATTAATTCCTGGGTTCTCTCGTTTGCTTCCGCGGAATTGTCTCCTTCAACAAACACTTGTAATTCCGACGCCAGGTGTGTACCGAAAATATCTCCTTGCGGATTATCATGAATGCCAATATATCCACCGATTCCTATCGGCTTAACATGTTCCGGCTTAATTAAAAAACCAGCGATGTCAACATCTGTGTCATCCAGTATATCTTCAACTGTATCCCTTAAATCTTCCAATGCCTTCGTTGAAATAACACTACCCCTCGTTATTTAAATATTCGGATAAGTCTTGCGGGTTAATGGAAAGCTGGTAAATGATATTTCCCTTGTTATCCGTTAATTCTTTCACAGCCCCTTTTGAAATTAGATAGCCCAGGTTGTCGTTAATGCTTTCGGTAAAATCTTGAAATACTTTCTCGAATGTCCCGAATATGATCCCGGAAAAATCATCTTCACTGTTTTGCTGCTGCGATAGATGATTTACAATCATTTGGCATATTTCCTTACCATAACTCAATGGAAACCCTTCCATGCTTTTGTTGATTTATTACAAACCCTGTTCCAGAAAATTTATATTTGCCTTAAATACAAGTAATTATTTAAGTTATCACACCAATTACAATCCTATCACATTATTAAATTATGGCTAATAAGCCATACCGCTTTTTTCTACCAAATCAAATAATCTGTTTATATTACCGTCTTACAGCAAGAAAATGCGATATGGCAATAACCACTGAAAGTGTGGCACAAAAGGCATATTTTTGTTAATCACTGATGTTACGCGCTTTTCAATACACGGGGATAAATCCCCAATAAATTTGGGCAATTGGCATAATAGTCCCCGAGCTGAAGCTCGAGGCAATTCATGGTTAAAATGTTGAAACCATTAAACTCGTTTTTTGAATTGCCCCGACATTCATGTCGGGGATTCAAGAGCGTCACATAAACCCTTCATTGGGGCTTTAGCCCCGAGCGATAGGCCGTGCGTAAAATGAGCTGATCAATCTCGCGTTTGGATGGATATTGAATTTCGGAATTAAAAGGGATGGAAAATAAAATGGAAAGAGAGTTGAAGAAAATCAGGCTGGTTTTTTAAACTTTATCCAAATTTATAGATTTTAGCCGGATGAAGTTTATCGGTAACTATTTGCATTGATGTCGTATTTTTTCAACAACCGGCAAAATTCACTGCGTTCCTTTTTAGCAAATTTTGCTGCCTTACTAATATTGCCATTATTCATTAGCATCAGGTTGCTTAAATACTTTTTTTCAAACTTTTTGATAAGCTCGTTTTTTGCCTGCCTTAGCGGTTGCAAGAGCGATTCATCAGGCCGCTGACGATTCTCCGGGGCATCTTCGAAATGGTTTATTTCGATTTCATCCATTTGCAGATAGCCAGAGGTGTTTCGAATAACAGCACCACGAATAACGTTTTCCAATTCCCGAACATTCCCGGGCCATTCATGCTGTAACAGCTTAAACATTGCCTGTGGTGTAACTCCACGAACATCTTTTTTATATAAAAGTGTATACCGCTCAATAAAAAATTCAGCCAATACCGAAATATCTTCTTGACGTTCCCGCAGTGGTAAAAGTTTAATTTGAAATACGTTTAGCCGGTAAAACAAATCTTCCCGAAATTTCTTTTCCTTAACCATCATCCATAAATTTTCCTTTGCAGCGGCAATAATTCTCACATCCGCGCTCAGGTATTGTGATTGCCCTAACGGCTTATATTTTTTCTCTTCCAAAAATCGCAGCAGTTTTACCTGCGCCGCCCCCGGGAGAGATTCGACTTCATCCAAAAACAAGGTGCCGCCTTGTGCGCTTTGAATAAGTCCTTTTTGATTGTTGCTGGCATGTGTGTAGGCGCCTTTGCGGTGGCCAAACAACTCATTTTCGAAAAGTTCTTTTGGAATTGCGCCACAGTTTACCGGAATAAACGGCTTTTGTGAGCGAGGGCTTAAAAAGTGGATTATTTTTGATACCAATTCTTTTCCGCAACCTGTTTCGCCTCTTATCAGGACATTTACTTCGTAGGGGGCGACTTGGGCCATTTTGAACATAATCTCGTTAATATGGGGTGATCTGCCTTTCAATAAATCATTTGTGATATTGGTTTTAAGCTGCGTTTTAACGATATCGATTTCGGCCATTTTTCCCCTTGTTTATTAACAAGTGATACCAAATCTTATTTATGATTTAAATTAAAGAGAGTAAATACTAAAAATTTTCTTGGAAAAATTTCCGTATGAATCTAAAAAACCTTATTGCGATAGCTGTTTTGGTATTGGGCATCGTTTCAATAATGATGTATAAGCTGATAACACTCGCCGCTTTGGAAGTTTTGATCGAATCCTATTTTTCCGTTCAGCAAATTGAGACATCGCTATTAGCCGAAAAATTGCAAACGGCGGATTCCACCGGCTTTTTGATTTTTGACACTCGCCGCCGGGATGAGTATGAGCGCAGCCATCTGCGCACCGCTATCCGGGTTGAACCGGAAATGGCAGCCGAAGCGTTTATTGAAAATAATCGAAAGCAAATTCCCGGTAAACAACTAATTTTTTATTGCTCAGTCGGAGGGCGAAGTTCGATATTCGCCGAGCGGGTGAAAGATAAAGCGCTGGCATTACAGGCAAAATCCATTCTAAACCTCCGCGGCGGTATTTTTCGCTGGTATAACGATGGCTACCCGGTTTTTAATGCGTTTGGCGAGACGGATGATATTCATCCTTATAATGTGATTTGGGAGAAATTGGTGAAACAGCGGCAGTAGCTAATCTATAGAGTGTAATGGCACTTAGATTGAAACAATTTGTCGAACATGTAATACATCTCTCCGCGTTGCGCGGCGCAATGCGCTGGCCGGAATTGAAACAACGGCGATTGTCTCACCATTACCAGCAAAAAATTCAACTTCATAGCCTTCCGCGTACTGATTCGTCGCCGGATGATGTTCTACAATCGTTCCCATATCACCAGCTAATAGATTCTCTTTCGGCAAATCTTTTGTTAGTATGACTCTTGAAAATAGTGGCAAACTCATGGTTTTTTCTCCGGGATAAGTGTAATAAATCTAGCGCTAGAATAATATTTATTGACTTGCGATCAGGCGACCGAGGACATCGCGCACCGAACTTGATTAACACTTCAAACTTAAGATTGCTATAAACCTTAAAAAAACAATGCCAGATGCCCTCGGCTTGCCTGGATGCGCTGGTTATGTACTGACTTTATTTAATATGCTCCTAACCCCAACCTCTTACCTTTGTGACAGGAAATGTAAAAATGCCGTTATCTTTAAATACTATCGGAATTCCCCAAATAGGTATAGGAAGATTAACTGCCTGAATTACATCATAATATTTACCGAATTCATTAATTTCACTCATAATTTCTTGAAAGGAATTATGAAAACGCGGGATGCAGATATCTTCTTTCCAACCCATATCACAATGTGAGAAGTTAATTAAGAGTGTTCTTGTCTTATTTGGTTCAGAGGAACCACACTGGGATTTACGTATTTTCTTTTTAAATAACGGATACCATCTCGAATTTCGAAGTACCTCTAATCTCTCAAAAAATAGAATTGTATCTGATGATTTTGTGCCATGTATCCATTCTACACGTCTGACAGCACG
The DNA here is from genome assembly GCA_964015645.1 of uncultured bacterium. Classification (GTDB taxonomy): domain Bacteria; phylum Calditrichota; class Calditrichia; order RBG-13-44-9; family J075; genus CAXHHS01. The sequence continues at coordinate 804 of CAXHHS010000098.1, read as the reverse complement.
CTCCTCAGCGAATTGACGGAAAGTAAACTCAATATTTAAAGGTTTTTCTTCTGTACCGATGTTCCATATATATTTCTTGTTTAAGCCAGGTTTTTCTTTAAATATGGCATTGTTAAGAAAATTTTGAATTTCATTCTTGATAATCTTCTCACCCTCGTAAATGTCATCGAAACGGTAAAGATAATAAAAGTCTGGCAGAAAATCTTTACCAGAATTGTCATATTCTAAAAGAACATCGAATCCATACTCAACCGGATAATATCGTAATTCATTCCTTAAGAATTCGTGAAAGAACTGAAAAGAATAAAAGTCGGTGGGTGTATAGAGTTCAAAATAGATTTTATTGTCCCCATCGCTCACAATAAAATCTGGCTTTTTTGAATCATCAGATATATTATCTCCAATTTCAATATTGTTAAATCGACCACTAAGAATTTCTAATAATCTGACCTCTTCTAAATTGCGATTGAATCCGAAGTAATCTTTTTCAGTGAATAAGATTTTGAAAAAATTACAATCACCATATTTTTCAATTTGCCCATCAATAACTTTTAGCAGATATTTTGCACCTTCATAATGTTCATTTCCTAGGAGGTGAAGAATTTGGTAAGTTCCGGGATAATTTATATTGTATTGGTTTAGCAAGTTCTGAATTTGTGGATAATTAGCAATCGTTTCATCAATATTATCTAAAGGGAAAATAGCCATATTTTTTCCGTTATGAATTTCACACACCATTAAGGCACATAACTTTAGATAAAATGTGCTCAATATTATGTCAAAATCCAACCGCTTTTATCACAC